>NZ_SCMW01000057.1:0-21271 GCF_005502845.1 Brevibacterium sp. 2SA
GGCGGGAGCCCATGAGACCGGTGGGGCGGCTGTCGGAGGCGAGCGCTCATGAGTGTCCCGACCGTCGACCTCGTCATCATCGGCGCAGGTCCCGCCGGCCTCGCCGCCGCCGAGGCCGCACTCCATGAGCTCGCCGCGGAACCGCGCTTCGTCTCGACCCGACGCAGTGCGGGAGCGGGTCAGCGTGGGGACGGTTCAGGCCCGCGCATCGTCGTCATCGATTCCGCTGACCAGCCCGGCGGCCAGTTCTGGCGCCACCGCACGGAGACCGCCGGCACCGACGACGGTCGCCTTCACCACGGATGGGACGACTACCTCGCCCTGCGGGCCGGGTTCGATGCGGGCATCGCCGCTGGCATCATCGACTATCGGCCGGCCACCTCGGTGTGGATGGTCGAGGCACCACCCGACCGGACACGCGCCGGGTTCACCGTCTGCACGACCCCGAGCCACGGCCCCACCGCCTCGGAGCCCGGCGACCGGTCCCCCGTTCTGCACGCCCGCCGCCTCATCATCGCCACCGGCGGCTACGACCGGCAGCTGCCGATCCCCGGGTGGGATCTGCCCGGAGTCATGGCCGCCGGCGGCATCCAGGGGTTCGCGAAGCAGAACGGGATGCTGCCGGGTTCGCGCTTCGTCATCGCCGGCACCGGACCGTTCCTCCTGCCCGTCGCCGCGAACATCACCGACCTCGGCGGCGACGTCGCCGCCGTCCTCGAATCCTCGTCCCTCACCGGCTGGCTGGCTCACGCCCACCGGGCGGCCGGGGTCCCCGCCAAAGCGCTCGAGGGAGCCGAGTACGCGTGGGCCTTCCTCCGCCACCGCATCCCCTATCGGACGCGCACGGTCGTCACCGAGATCCTCGGCGACGGCCGGGTCGAGGCGGTGACCACGGCTCGGATCGACCGCCTCGGCGCGGTCGTCCCCGGCACCGAGGCGACGCTTGAGAACATCGACGCTGTCGGTCTGGGCTGGGGGTTCACTCCGCAGCTCGAGCTGCCGGTCGCGCTCGGGGCGCGCACTCGCGTCGACGTCGACGGCTCGCTCGTCGCCGTCGTCGACGAGTCCCAGCGGTCGTCGGTGCCCGGGCTCTTCCTCGCCGGTGAGGTCACCGGGGTCGGGGGTGCCGTGCTCGCCGCGGCCGAGGGGCGCCTCGCCGGTGCCCAGGCCGCCGCCGAGATCACCGGTGCGTCCCCCGATGACCGGACCGCGGCTCACCCGCGGGCGTTCGACCGGACCGCGACGAGGCGGACGATCGCCCGGCACCGTGCGTTCGCCGAGGCGATGCATCGCGCCCACCCCGTGCCGCCGGGCTGGACGGACCGGCTCACCCCGGAGACGATCGTGTGCCGGTGCGAGGAGGTGCCGGCCGCGACCATCGCCGAGGCGAGCACCACCCTCGAAGCCGACGACGCCAGGGCGCAGAAGAACATGACCCGCGCGGGCATGGGCTGGTGCCAGGGACGCGAATGCGGATTCGCCGTCACGTGCCTCGCCACGGGTGCTCCCGACCGCGCCGAATCCTCGTCCCTGCACGCCTCCCTCGCCCAGACGATGAAGAGACCCGTCGCCCAACCCGTGCCGCTCTCGACGTTCTTCGACCTGTGACCGCCACCGGCACTCAGCACGAAAGGATCACCATGACCACCGACACCACCACTGCCACCTCGGCGCCCGGCTCGTCACGCCCCACCGCCTCGGCGCTCTCCCCCGACCTCGAGAGGATCGTCGCCGCCGCGGCAGCCGCCGCTCCGGCCTTCGCCGCGACCGCACCGGCCGACCGGGCCGACGCCCTCACCGCCGTGGCCGACGCCCTCGAGGCCGCGCGGGACACGCTCGTGCCGATCGCGATGCGCGAGACCGGTCTGAGCGAAGCACGGCTGACCGGCGAACTCACCCGCACCGCCGTGCAACTGCGGATGTTCGCTGCGACCCTGCGCGAGGGCGCGTACGTCGACGCCCGGATCGACCCGGCCGATGATGCGTTCGCCCTCGGTGCGCGCCCTGATGTGCGCCGCGTCCACGTCCCCGTCGGGCCTGTCCTCAACTTCGCCGCCTCGAACTTCCCGTTCGCGTTCTCCGTCGCCGGGGGTGATTCGGCTGCGGCGCTGGCCGCCGGCTGCCCGCTCATCGTCAAGGCCCATTCCGGGCACCCGGAGCTCTCCGACGCCACCGCCGCAGTCGTCGACGGGGCCCTGACGGCCGCGGGCATGCCCGCCGGGGTCTTCGCGCTCATCCACGGTCAGGAGGCCGGCACCGCCGTGCTCGAGGACGAGCGGATCAAGGCGGGATCGTTCACCGGGTCGATCCGCGCCGGGCGTCTCCTCGCCGACATCGCGGCGGCCCGGCCCACTCCGATTCCGTTCTTCGGTGAGCTCGGCAGCGTCAATCCCGTCTTCGTCACCGAGGCGGCCCTCACCGAAGCGGGACCCGACATCGCCGCCGGGTACGTCACGAGCGTGTCCGGTTCGGCCGGTCAGCTGTGCACGAAACCCGGCTTCCTCTTCGCCCCGCCCGACCACGGACTCGACGAGGACATCGCGACCGCTGCCGGCGCCGTCGAGGAGCACCGCCTGCTCAATCCGGGGATCGCCCGCGGCTTCGCAGAGCGGCGGGACGCCATCCTCGCTGTCCCGGGCGTCCGGGTCATCGCCGAGGGCGGACTGCGCATCGATGACGACGGTCAGGGCTGGGCGCGTCCGACGCTCGTCGCACTCTCCCTCGAGGACTTCCGCGCGCACCGTGAGGCGCTCCTCGATGAGGCGTTCGGGCCGCTGTCGATCATCGTCGAGGTGCCCGCCGGGACGTCCTACGCCGAACTCGTGCCCGAGTTCTTCGCCGGCAATCTCACCGCGACCCTCCACCTCAGCACCGCGGAGACGGCGGGTGAGACGGAGGATCAGGGCCGCCTCGGCGAGCTGGTCGATGCGGTCTCCCGGCAGGTGGGACGTGTCCTCTTCGGCGGCTGGCCGACGGGGGTGGCGGTGACACCGGCGATGCAGCACGGTGGGCCGTGGCCGGCGACGACGAACGATGCGTCGACCTCGGTCGGGTCGGCGGCGATCCAGCGGTTCCTCCGCCCGGTCGCGTTCCAGAACGCTCCGGCGGCGTTCCTGCCCGCCGCCCTCCAGGACGCGAACCCGCTCGGCCTCCCGCAGGCCGTGTCACCGGCGGGTGCGTCGACGACCTGGGGCTGAGCGGACAGACGCCACGGGCGCTTCCCGGTGTCGGACAGCGCCCGTGGCGGTCGGCAGGGTCACAGCCCAGCCGGGTCACAGCTCAGCCGGGTCACAGCTCGGTCGTCGAGCTGCCTCCCTCGGGCTGCTGACGGGTGACCTTGGCCTTGATCATCTCGACGAGGGCGGAGACCTTCCCGCCGGTCGCACCCCAGTGTTGCGCGGACTCGCCGTTGACGCGGATGAGCCCGAGGTTGGGGTCATTGCGACCGCCGTCGAACCATGCCGCGGCATCGTCGTTCCACAGGTGGTCGATCTTCGCCTGACTGTCGACGAACTCGACGGTGCCGGCGACCGAGAGCCAGTTCCCGGACTCGGCGACGGCGAGGTTGACGTTCGGGTTGCCCTGCAGGGCGATCGCCTGGTCGCCGTCGAGGCCGATGAAGAACCAGACGTCGGCATCGTCGGTGACCTGCTGCGGGACCATCGGGTGGGAGAGCAGCGTGCCGTCGGCGAGGGCGGTCGTGAGCATCACCCATTTCGCGTCGCTGAGGATCTTCACGACGTCCTGCTGGTGGAGGTCGCCCTCCCGGTGCGTCTGGTGACGGCGGGGTGCGTTCGCCGAGGCGGCCGCCGCGTCGGCGTCGACCTCGGCGAATTCGACGGTGGCGGACTCGTCGATCGCGGTGTGCGAGCCGTCGGGGTTGCGGTAGAGGGTGAAGCCCTCGGCGGTGGCGGTCTCCTGGGCGCGGGATTCGACGTCGGCCTCGGTGTAGCCGGTCGTCGCTCCCTGTTCGATGTCGGCGGTGCCGGCGAACTTCTCCGTCGCCCGGTCGAGGCCGGCCGCGGCGTCGCGGGCCTTCTCTTCGCCGCTGCCCTCAGTGTTCGTGTTGCGACTCATCATCGTGTCCCTTCCGAATGCCTGCGCTGACGTGGTGCGGCCATTCTCACACGGACGCGCTTTGAAAACAGCAGCCTTGTCGCAATTGGGAGCGACTTCCAACGTGGGCACCGCGCGCGCTGACCCACGGGACGGTCGACCGCCTCGGCGCCGGTGGGGTCCCGGTGCGAGGCCACCGGCGCAGTCCTACACTGGGAGGCATGAGCGAACCATCTGTCACCGTCACCGAGATTCCCGAAGGCGCCGCGATCATCGACGTGCGCGAGGACGACGAATGGGAAGCCGGGCACATCGACGGCGCGATCCACGTTCCCCTCGGGGAGCTGCCCGAACGGCTCGACGATCTGCCGCTCGATGACGACATGTACATCATCTGCCGCACCGGCGGACGGTCGCTGCGGGCCACGGCCTGGCTCAACCTCAACGGCTTCGACGCGTTCAACGTCGAAGGCGGGATGGGCTCGTGGAGCCTCGACCACGGCAAGCCGATCGTCTCGGAGACCGGGCAGGACCCCTGGGTGAAGTGACCCGCCCTGACCGCCGCCGGTCACAAGGTTCCTGACCATCCCCTGTGGGCTCCCGTCGAACATGGCCCGGCAGCGTCCACGATGCAAGAACTCGGGTGTCCTGACTGTGACCGATCAGCGGTGTTTGGCAAGGTAGGGGTATGACTACTCGCGCCGGCCAGCTGGCCCAGGACAGGGACCTCATCGATGTCCCCGCACTGCTCGACTCGTACTACGACCTTGTCCCGGATCCTGCGGTTCCCGCCCAGGCCGTGAGCTTCGGAACCTCGGGACACCGGGGTTCGAGCTTCAACCGCGCGTTCAACGAAGCCCACATCGCCGCGATCACCGCGGCGATCGTCGACTACCGCAAGGACCACGGCGTGCGCGGGCCGATCTTCCTCGGCCGCGACACCCATGCGCTGAGCGAACCCGCGTTCCTCACCGTGCTCGAGGTCCTCGCCGCCGCCGGAGTCACCGCGCTCATCGACGAACGCGACGGGTACACGCCCACACCCGCAGTCTCCCACGCGATCCTCGGCTACAACGCCGGGAAGTCGCGCACCGACGCGCAGGCCGACGGCATCATCATCACCCCCAGCCACAATCCCCCGGCCGACGGCGGCATCAAATACAACCCGCCCCACGGCGGACCGGCCGGCACCGAGGCGACGAAGTGGATCGCCGACCGCGCCAACGCCTACCTCGAGGCCGGGTGGGAGAAGATCCCGCGCACGAGCTTCCAGCGGGCCTTCCACCTCGAGAACACGGAGAACTTCGACTTCATCTCCAACTACGTCGGTGACCTCGAATCGGTCATCGACATGAACGCGATCCGCGACTCCGGGCTGAAGATCGGCGCCGACCCGCTCGGCGGGGCGAGCGTCGACTACTGGGCGGCGATCGCCGAGGACTTCGACCTCAACCTCACCGTCGTCCACCCCGAGCTCGACCCCACATGGTCGTTCATGACGCTCGACTGGGACGAGAACATCCGCATGGACTGCTCCTCGCCCTATGCGATGGCCGGGCTCATCGCCTCCCGCAGCGACTACGACATCGCCACCGGCAACGACGCCGACGCCGACCGCCACGGCATCGTCACCCCCGACGCCGGCCTGATGAACCCCAACCACTACCTCGCCGCGGCCATCGACTACCTCATCGAGAACCGGCCCGACTGGCCGGCGACCGCGGCGATCGGCAAGACGCTCGTCACCTCGTCGATCGTCGACCGCGTCGTCGCCGCCCACGGACGCCGCCTCTTCGAGGTGCCCGTCGGCTTCAAATGGTTCGTCCCCGGCCTCCTCGACTCGAGCCTCGCGTTCGGCGGTGAGGAATCCGCGGGCGCGTCGTTCCTCCGCCGAGGCGGCAAGGTGTGGTCGACGGACAAGGACGGCATCATCCTCGCCCTCCTCGCCTCGGAGATGACGGCGAAGACCGGGCAGACACCCTCGCAGCGCTACGCCGGCCTGGCCGAGAAGTTCGGCACGAGCGCCTACGCCCGGCAGGACGCCCCGGCCACCCGCGAGCAGAAGGCGAAGCTCGGTTCGCTCGACGCCTCCCAGGTCACCGCGTCCTCGATCGCCGGGGAACCGGTCACCTCGGTGCTCACCGCGGCGCCGGGCAACGACGCCCCGATCGGCGGACTCAAGGTGACGACGGACAACGCGTGGTTCGCCGTGCGCCCATCCGGCACCGAGGACGTCTACAAGATCTACGCCGAATCTCTCCAGGGCGAAGACCACCTGCGCACTGTCCAGAACGAGGCACGGACCCTCGTCGACGGCGTGCTCGAATAGGGCCCATCCGGTCGTTCGGCCGTCTCACCTCGCCGAGGTGGGGCGGCTGTTCTCGTGTGGAGTGCGGTGTTGTGGGGCGGGCGGTGTTGCGGGGCGGCTGTTCTCGTTGGGGCCTGGGCTGCGAGGGGTCTCGGAATACAATCGACGTCGTCTCTGTTGATGGAACAAGTCACACAGAGGAGGACACGATGCAGGCCAGGAATTCCCTTCGCTCGATCAAGAAGCAGCCGGGTTCGCAGGTCGTGCGGCGTCGCGGACGCACGTACGTCATCAACAAGCAGAACCCGCGATTCAAGTCGCGTCAGGGCTGAGACCCCGGCGACCGGCGACACGGTGCCGACTCCCACTCAAGGGGGTCGGCACCTTTTTCGTGCGCGACTTTCGACGCCTCACGCGGCTGACCCGCCCAACGGCCGACCCGCGCCAGCCGGGGGCGCCGGTGGTCGCGCCACGGTCGGTCGCCAGCAGGCGTGCCGGTGGTCGTCGCACGGACGGCGGCCACCGCCTCGGCGCGACCGCCGCTCAGTCCGCGTTCGCGTCGTAGTGCTCGCGGTTCGCAGCGATCTCCTCGGTGTGGGTCGAGGCCCACTCGGCGATCGCGAGGACGGCGGGCACGAGCGAGCGCCCGAGCGGTGTCGCCCGATACTCGACGCGCGGCGGGATCTCCGCGAACACCTCGCGTTCGACGAGACCGTCGCGCTCGAGCTGCCGCAGCGTCTGGGTGAGCATCCGCGCCGAGATCCCGTTCGTCATCGACTTGAGCTCGGTGAACCGTCGGGGGCCGTCCTGCAGCATGCCGATGAGCATCATCGACCACTTGTCGCCGACGCGCGCGAGGATCGACCGGAAGATCTCCGGATCGGCGGCCGGCCCCGAGCACATCGACTGCATCCGCGGCTCGTGACCCGTCGCTGCCGGCCTGCTGAGCGATTCCATGTCCCTCTCCTCTCCTCGACCGGTCCCTGCCGGTCGACCGACGCCCTGACTCACCTGCGCATCACCTCTGATCAGGGCCAATGGTTACATCCATGTGCCTCGGTGACGTTGCTGTGCGTGCCGGTCCGTCGGGAATAATTACCGTTGGTATCTAGGTTATCACCAGTAACTAAAGACAGAACGAAAGGGGCATCAATGCTCGCTCTCTCCATCATCACGTGGGTCCTCTCCGGCCTCGTCGCCGTCCTCTTCCTCATGGCCGGCACGATGAAGGTCCTCAAACCGCACAACGCCGACAAGCCGATGCCCACCCTCTTCGACTACACCGAGGGACAGGTCCGCCTCCTCGGCGTCGCCGAGATCGCGGGCGCCATCGGGCTCATCCTCCCCGCCCTGACCGGGATCCTCCCGTGGCTCACCGTGGTCGCCGGCCTCGGTCTTGCCTCAATCCAATTCCTCGCGATCTTCGCGCACCGCCGCCACAACGAGAACTTCACCATGAACATCATCGTCATGGTCATGGCCCTCATCGTCGTCGTGCTGCGCCTGGCTGGAGTCTGATGCACATGACCAAGACCACCGACACCGCCGAGGCGGCTGCGCGCTCCGATGCACAGCCGACCACCGGCGGCACCGGGGTGATCTGGCTGCTCCTCGGCGCCGCCTTCGTCACCCTGCTCAATGAGACGGTCATGGGCGTGGCGATCCCGCACCTCGTCACCGACCTCGGCGTCACGCTCAACGTCGCCCAGTGGACGACGACCGCGTTCATGCTGACGATGGCCGTCGTCATCCCGACGACCGGCTACCTCCTCAAGCGGCTGACGACACGACAGGTCTTCCTCCTGGCGATGAGCCTCTTCACCGCCGGCACCCTGCTCGGTGCGCTCGCGCCCGAGTTCTCCGTGCTCATCGTCGCCCGCGTCATACAGGCCTCGGGCACGGCGATGATGATGCCGCTGCTCATGACGACGATCATGACGGTCGTACCCGAACACGCGCGCGGCCGCTTCATGGGTCGGATCACCATCGTCATGGCCGTCGCTCCGGCGCTCGGCCCGACCCTGTCCGGGTTCATCCTCAGCACGCTCACCTGGCATTTCCTCTTCTGGATCATCCTGCCGGTGGCGATCGCGATGATGATCATCGGTGCCCTGCGCCTGCGCAACATCGGCGAGCAGAGCCATTCGCCGCTCGACTGGCCGTCACTGCCGCTGTCGGCCCTCGGCTTCGGCGGACTCGTCTACGGCTTCAGCACGCTCGGCAGCGGTTCGCCCGAGACGATTCCGCAGGCACTCGCCGCACTGGCCGTCGGCGTCCTCGGCCTCGGCCTCTTCATCTGGCGCCAGCTCGTCCTCCAGCGCGGTGACCGCGCCCTGCTCGACCTGCGGGTCTTCCAGTCCCGGTCGTTCTCCCTCGCCGTGGGGCTCGTCGTCGTCATGATGGCCGCGATGTTCGGCTCGATCATCCTCCTGCCGATCTACCTGCAGAACGTCCTCCAGCTCGACTCGGTGACGACGGGCATGATGCTCCTGCCCGGCGGTCTCGCGATGGGCCTGGCAGCCCCGTTCGTCGGTCGGCTCTTCGACCGCTACGGACCGCGTCCGCTCGTCATCCCGGGCGCCCTCATCGCCAGCGCGGTGCTGTGGTCGCTCACCCAGCTGAACGAGACGAGTCCGGCCTGGTTCGTCCTCCTCGGACACATGGGCCTCTCGCTCGGCGTCGCGATGATGATGACCCCGCTGCTCACCTCGGCGCTGGGGTCGCTGAGCCCGCAGCTCTACTCGCACGGTTCCGCGACCGTCGGCGCGATCCAGCAGGTCGCCGGCGCGATCGGCACGGCACTGTTCATCACAGTGCTCAGCCTCGGCACGGTCGCCGCCGCGGGCGGCGGCGCCACCCCGGTGGTCGCCCAGGCTGACGGCGTCTCGACGGCGTTCTTCGCCGGCGCGGTGCTCTCGCTCGTCGCCGTCGTCGGCAGCTGGTTCGTCAAGAACCCGGCGCCGCGGCCGGCGCCGGCGTCGACGGAAGCTCCGGAAGCTCCGGCAACGACGGACGCCTGACCGAGGCCCCGCCTCGGCGAGGCTGAGCGCACACCCGCGGCACACAGCAGAACCCCGCCCCAGGATCACCTGGGACGGGGTTCTGCTGTCACTGCGCGTCGACGGCCCGGATTGGACCGCCTCGGCGAGGGATCAGAGGTGCGCTTCGGGAGCGTTCTTCACATAGTCGGCCAGGGTGTCGTTCTTGAACGCGTCCTGGACCTTCTTCAGCTCGTCCTGGTCGACGTTGATGATCGACTGTCCGTCCGACGACCGGCCGACACCGGCGGTCGGGGCGGTGAAGAACTCGATGTCGCTGGGGCGGACGTCGCGCATCGCGAACGCCGTCGAGGAGATGTACTGGGCGTTGAGACCCGAATCGACGTACATGTACGGCGCGAACTCGGTGATCATGTTCTGGATCTTCTGCGGATTCGACAGGGTGTCGGCGGAGATGAGCTCGCTGATGAGGCCCTTGATGAACGCCTGCTGATTGCGCGCGCGCTGGAAGTCGCCGTCCTTGAACGACTTGCGCTCCCGGACGAAGGTGAGCGCCTCATCGCCGTTGAGCGTGTTCTCGCCCTTTGTAAACGTGTAGCCGTTCTGCGTGAACGCCTGCTCGGAGTTCACCGTCACCCCACCGAGGCTGTCGGTGAGCCCCTTGAAGCCCTCGAAGTCGATGATCGCGACGTGGTCGATCGGGGTGCCGATGAAATCGGAGACCGTCGAGACCGCGAGCGGCAGTCCGCCGTAGGAGAGCGCGGCGTTGATCTTCGCCTTGCCGTGGCCCTCGATGTCGACCCAGCTGTCACGCGGGATCGACATGATCTGGACGTTCGCACCGTCCGCCGGCAGGTGCATGACCATGATCGAGTCCGACCGCAGGCCCTGCGAGGAGTTGACGTCGACGTTCTTCATCGGCTCGTCGGAGCCGAGCAGCAGGATGTTCGTCCCGCCGTCCTCCTTGTCCCCGTCGGGCCGCTGCGTGCCGAAGACCTGCTCGTCGGTGAGCTGGTTGGCGTTGTCGTTGAACGACCGTCCGACGTTCCACAGGTAGACGCCGACGCCGAGGACGCCGAGGACGACGACGACGAGCACGCCGACGAGCACCTTGCGCCAGACGCGCTTCTTCTTGCGGCGGGGACGTTGGGGTTCGTCGTTCTGCTGGTCGAAGATGTCGTCGAACGAGCTGTTGGTCATCTGCACTCCGGGTGGGGTCGGGGCGGCGCTAGCCGGCAGGAGAGGTGGGCAATCCCGCCTATTGTATAGGCCTGTAGTGACCCGTCGATGACCTCGCCGGCCCCTCCCACCCCTGGTGAGACAGGGCACCCTGCCGACCCGAGCACACCGGCGAATGCCCGGACGAGCACTGTGACAAGCGCCGGGAGGGGCATCGCGCCGGGGATCGCGAGGTCACTGAGGCGATCGTCGTGACTTCGCGCTCATTCGACGGATTCCGCAGTTGCAACGGCTGAGACCGCAGATAGACTTCTCTGATGTTCAAAAACTATCGGGAAATCCTCGCGCTTCCCGGTGCCCTCAGATTCTCGATGGCAGGTCTGGTTGCGCGAATGCCGATCGCCGTGCTCGGCCTCGGAATCGTCCTCTTCATCCAGGGTGTGACGGGATCGTACGGACTGGCCGGCATCGTCGCCGCCGTCTACATGATCGTCCAAGCCCTGACCGGCCCCGTGATCGCGCGCCTCGTCGACCGTCGCGGGCAGGCGACGGTCATGGTGCCCATCGTCGTCACCCACCTCATCGCCCTGAGCCTCCTCATCGTCTCCGTCTACCTCGACTGGTGGGTCGGACTGACGTTCGTCTTCGCGGGCATCGGCGGCGCCACCGTCGGCTCGGTCGGCTCCCTCGTCCGCTCGCGCTGGTCCCATCTCGTCACTTCGCCCCGGCAGCTGCAGACCGCGTTCTCGTGGGAATCCGTCGCCGACGAACTCCTCTTCGTCTCCGGCCCCGTCATCGCCACGATCCTCGCCACCGCCGTGTGGCCGCCGGCCGGCATCATCCTCTCGATGATCACCGCCGGCATCGGCTCGGTCCTCCTCTACATCCAGAAGTCGACCGAACCCCCGCCCATCGAACGCTCCACCGAGGCCAAGGGCCACGTGTTCTCCAACCCGGGGATCTTCACGATCATCATCGTCAACGTCTTCCTCGGCGTGAACTTCGGCGCGATCGACGTCATCGCCGTCGCATTCTCCGACGAACAGGGCGTCAAGGAGCTCGCCGGCTTCCTCCTCAGCGCCTTCGCCCTCGGCTCGCTCATCTCCGGCGCCGTCTACGGGGCGATGAGCTGGAAGTCCCAGACCCACCACCGCTTCGGCGTCACCGTGTCCCTGCTGGCGATCGGCACGTGCACGATGCTCCTGGCCCGGGACATGTTCACCTTCGGGCTCATCCTCTTCATCGTCGGGTTCACGATCGCCCCGAGCCTCGTCGGCGCGAACTCCGTCATCCAGCAGCTCGCCCCGCCGCGACGGCTCACCGAGGCGTTCGCCTGGTTGGGCACCTCGCTCGGCTTCGGCGTCGCGTTCGGTTCGGCGATCGCCGGCAACCTCGTCGACCACTACGGTGCGCATGTCGCGATGCTCCTCCCTGCCGGCTGTGCGGTGCTCGGGGCGATCCTCGCGCTCACGCTCCTCAAACTCCTCAACCCCTCACGGTCGAGCCACGAGGTGCGCATCGAGAAGGACCGCCGCCGCGCCCGCATCGCGGAGTAGGCCCTGCCCTACCCGACGAGGGTGCGGGTGATGCCGATCGCCACGGTCCGCACCGCGGCGTTGAGCTGGGCGACGTTGGCCCGCGAACTCGGCAGCGTCACGGCCACAGCGGCCACGGGCTGGCGGCTGCGGTCGAGGACGGGAGCGGCGAGCGAGAACGTCCCCGTCTCGTGCTCGCCCTGGGAGAGCGCGAATCCCGACTCGCGGATGCGCGCGAACTCGAGGCGCATCTGCTCGGGATCGACGATCGTCGTCGGGCTCAGACGCGGCAGCGGCACCGAGAGCATCTCCTCCTGGACCTCCTCATCGGAGAACGCGACGATCGCTTTGCCGACACCCGTCGTGTGCCAGTGGAGCCTCCTGCCCACGCGCGTCGTCAGGGAGATGCTCGTCGGGCCGCTGAGCTTGACGACGTAGATCGTCTCGTGGCCGTCGCGGATCGCGAAGTGGACGTTCTCCCGCGTCGCCTCGTAGAGGTCCTGGAGGTAGGGCATCGCTCCCTCCTGCAGGCGCGTGATGTCCGGAGCGGCGCAGCCGAGCTCCCACATCTTCATCCCCATCGAATACGCCCCGCCCTGCCCGCGGCGCAGCAGCCCCGCCTCGGCGAGCTCCTTGACGAGGCGGTGCGCCGTCGGCATCGTCAGCCCCGACCTCTCGGCGATCTGCGTGAGCGTCGCCGTGCGATGGAAGCCGTCGAAGCACTCGAGGATGCGGATGATCCGGGACGCCACTGTCTCGCCGGGGCCGGCGGAGTTTCTCATCCCCACAGTGTTTCACTGAATGGAAAAATCGGCCACAGTTCGTCACGAAGGAATCACCGATCTCTGCCGCGACCCGAGCCGTCGCGCATCGCTCGCCTCCCCGGCTTGAGCAGAATCATCGCAGGTCACAGCGCCGATCGATCGATCAGACAGCACAAAGTCTTGTGAAAAGCTTCACTATCTCGGCGATTTCGACTTCCATTCACCGGAACATTACTCTTCCGTCGGGCTGTGACGCAGACCATGCTGGTGTGGTCGCCCGGACGGGCCACTGCACGGAGTCGCCCCCTCAGCGCGGCCCGACTCACTCCGCACCACAGCACGAGGAGCACGCTCATGACGAACCGCCCGAACATCATCCTCATCACCGCAGACAACCAGCCGGCGACGCTGCTCGGCTGCTACGGCAACGAGGACGTCTACACCCCGCACACCGACAAGCTCGCCGCAGGCGGCGTGCGGTATGCGAACGCGTTCTCGACGAACGGGATGTGCTCGCCCGGGCGGGCCTCGATCTTCACCGGCCTCATGCCCTCGGCCCACGGCATCCACAACTGGCTCGACGACCGCTACCTCAAGGTCTGGCCGGAGGACTGGTGCGCGGTCCGCGAGTTCCGCACGCTCGCCTCGGCGCTGTCGGCCAACGACTACCAGACCGCACTGGTGGGCAAGTACCACCTCGGCAACCCGCGCACCCCGATGCCCGGCTTCGACCGCTGGCTCGCCTTCGGCGTCGGCCACACGACGAGCTTCTACGAGAACATGGTCGTCGACGACGGGGTCGAGAAGGAGGTCAACGACCGCCACATCGTCGACTTCTTCACGGAGAAGGCCGTCGACTACCTCGCCGAGGTCGACGCCTCCACCCCGTTCTTCCTCAACGTCAACTACGACGCCCCCTACCTGCTGCCGCCGGCCAACTACGGTCCGGACCCGCGCAACCCCTATTACGCGCGCTTCGAGGGCAAGGACTTCCCGAGCTTCCCCCGCACCGCGATCAGCGATGAGCTCCTCGCCCGCGTCGACGGCCCCGACGATCCGGACAACTTCTACCTCCACCACCTCTACGGCTACCTGCGGATGCACAACGACCCGGCGACGATGGCGAACATCTGCGCCCAGATCTCACTCGTCGACGAGGGCATCGGCCGTCTCATGGAGGCCCTCGAGGCCCGCGGACTCACCGAGGACACCCTCGTCATCGTCACCGCCGACCAGTCGAACCTCTACGGCCAGCACGGCCTGTGGGGTCACACGATGGACACGAATCCCTCGCACCTCTACGACGCCGGACTCCACATCCCGCTCATCTTCTCCCAGCCGGGCTCGCTCAAGGCCGGCACCGTCCACGAGGAGCTGACGAGCCAGTACGACTTCGCGCAGACGATCCTCGACTACGTCGGCCTCGGCGACCTCGAATTCGCCAACAGCCCCGGCCACAGCTTCGCCGAGGCGCTGCGCACCGGAGTCTCCGACCCCGGGCGGGGCGCGGTGTTCTTCGAGCAGGAGGAGTCCCGCGGCATCCGCACGCCCGAGTACTCCTACTGGAAGCGCCTGCCCGGCACCGGCGACGCCGAGCTCTTCGATCTCACCCGCGATCCGGAGCAGAACACCGACGTCTCTAAGGATCCCGCCTATGCCGAGGTCATCGCCTCACTCGATGAGCAGCTCGACACCTTCTTCGCCGAGTACTCCGATCCGCGCTACGACCTGTGGACCGGGGGACGCCCGAAGGGATCGGTGCGCCGCACCGACCTCTACCAGGAGCTCTACGGACCCGACTGGGCTCCTGTCACCGATGAAACGGAGACCTTCGAGGAACTCTCGCCCACCCACTGACACCCCGCCCACCGGCGGGGCGCCGCTCCATCGACCATCCGGCCCCCACCTGGGGCGGGGAGAGACCTTACCGCCCCAGGGCCTGACGATAGGATGCCACCGTGCAACGTCGCACCGCACCACCTCTTGACTTCTCACCGCAGCGAACCGACCGTGCCTTCCGGCTCGGGATCAACGGCTGGTTCGCTCTCACGGCCATCTTCATCTTCATGGTCATCAACTTCGCCGACAAGGCGCTGCTCGGCATCGCCGCGGAGCCGATGAGCCAGGAGCTCGGCCTCAGCCCCACCCAGTACGGCATCATCTCGAGCAGCTTCTTCATCCTCTACAGCATCTCCTCCTTCGTCGTCGGATTCCTCACCATCCGCTTCCCCGCGAAGAGAATCCTCGCAGTGCTCGCGATCATCTGGTCCATCGCCCAGGCGATCATCGTCTCCCCTCTCGCCGGCTATTCGGCGCTCATCCTCACGCGAGTGCTCCTCGGCGCCGGCGAAGGCCCCGCGTACGGCACCGCGAACCATGCCGCGATGCAGTGGTTCCCCAAGCATCGTCGCGGCATGGCCGCCGCGATCGTCGGCGTCGGAGTCCCCGCCGGCACGATGGTCGCAGCCCCCGTCGTCGGGGCCCTCGTCGCCGGCATCGGCTGGCGCGAGACCTTCGGCATCCTCGGTGCCGCCAGCCTCGTCTGGGGCGTCCTGTGGATGCTGTTCGGACGCGAAGGACCGTACCGGTTCGACAAGGCCCAGGCGAGCACCACCGCCGAGGCGACCGATCCCGGCACCGAGGCGATTCGTCCCGATGTCACCGCTGGTCCCGCCCCTGTGCGCTCGGAGGCTGACCCCGACTCCGAGATGACGACGGTCGAGAGGGAATCGGCCGTCGCGGCCGAGTCGGCGGCCGCGGATGCCGATGAGGCTCCCCGGAAGATCGGGTCGACCCTGCTCACCCGGACGTTCATCGGCAGCATCCTCGGCGGTGTCGCCGCGTACTGGCTCACCGTGCTCCTCATCGCGTGGGTGCCCGTGTACCTGACGACGACGAAGGGGTATGGTCCGGCCGAGGTCGGCTGGGCGATCTCCGCCCCATGGGCCGTTCAGATCGTCGTCAACCTCTTCGTCGTCGGCTGGCTGTCCACGTTCCTCATGAAGCGGGGCGTGAGCGCCCGCGTCGCCAGCGGAATCGTCGGCTCCGCGGCGATCACGCTCGCCGGGATCTTCCTCCTGCTGTTTATGCTCTTCGGCTCCGGCTCCTTCGGCATGGTGCTGCTCGCCCTCGCCTTCGGTGTCGGCATGTGCGTCATCCCCGTCGCCCAGGTCCTCATCGGCGAGATCAGCACGCTGCGCCAGCGCGGTGCGATCCTCGGCATCTACACCGGCATCTACTCGCTCACCGGTGTCATCGCCCCGGCGCTCACCGGTGCCGTCGTCGAAGCCTCAGCGGATCCGCTGCAGGGCTATGCGATCATCTTCGGGATCTCCTCGGCGCTGTGCATCGTCGCAGGGATCATCGGGATGCTCATCATCAATCCCGAACGCGACTGGAAGCGCATTCCGCTCAAGTCCGGACAGCGACCGCGGACGGACTTCCACGGTCAGTGAGCGTACGGCCCTCCCCTGATCCCCGGAGAGGGGCGGATGGCCGCCGAGGTGGGGGTGCGGGTGACCACGCCCCCACCTCGGCGCGTTGTCGCTCTTATCGGTGAGAGTGAGACTAATCACCCCTCCGTAGTGTCCCAACAGCAGTTGCGCGCAACCGCCGGCAATCCCATCTGAGCAAGTCGCAGCACGACCTCAAGCTACTTGATCGTGTCCGTGAGCAGCGCGAGCAAAAGGATCCGGTCTCCTCAGCTCAAGGCGACACCGGATTGCTCCGCCCGCGTATGGCAGTTCGCGAGTAAACGCTGAGCAAAATACAAGAAGATCCCGCCGAATCAGCGCTCACAGGCCGATCACGGAGACACACAGTAGTATTGCAAGACTCACCAGACATCACCAAGTAGGATCACACCATGACCACTGCTGACCGAAGCTTCGACAATCCTCCAGTGCGCGCCGTGGAACTTTCAATCTATTTCGATCAGATTCCATTAAGGCTAATTTCTATGGCACCGCTGGTTTCAAAGCTACAGGAAGCTTACCCCGACGCCGCTGAAGAGTTCGCGCGAGTACCTTGGAAAGTGGAGGCGGATGACACTTCCTTCGCAGGGTACATACCTGAAAGCTCGGAGCATTTTCCTTTTCCCTGGCTAACTCTGTCAAATCCGAGCGGTCATTCAGTATCTTTTCAAGACGACAGGATTATACTCCGATGGGAGTTCAATAAGACCGCTCAGTACCCCGGCTATGAGATCTTACGAAACAACCTTCAGTCATTCTTTAATGATTTCAGCGATCACGCTTCAAACGTACTGAACGAGACTATAGTGGTGCGCAAGGTGCGAGGAGAGTACACAAATAGCACCGGGCCTGAGGTTCCCTGGACCGTATCCCAGAAACTCTATTCTCGACACTCCGAAGACGATAATGCCGACTTACTGCCAGGACTACAGGGCGCTAACTCGGGAGGTCTGTTTCATTTTGACGACGACGACCTCGCAACCCACGTTGAGTTCGTCGCAATTTCAGATCGTAGCGAAAGTTCTCTCTCGCTGAGATCTTCGACCTTCTCGACCGAGGAAGCAGAAGACGAAGCAAAGTACGAGGAACTGACGAACTGGGCCATTGCGTTGGACGTCGCACACAAGCGTTTAATAGAATGCTTTGACCAACTCACGACATCGAAACAAAAGTTGAATTGGGGGCAGCGGTGAAAACGCTTAACAAGAAACCAGTGTACTCCCAACCCTTTCGCGAAGTTTTTCCCAGGGGAACTAAGGTCAGAATGGAGGGGGGGAAACAGCTACGCTACCGGAAACCAATAGCCCATGGAGCTTTCAATCGTGCGTTCAGTTTCGCGAAATCTCAATGGTGGAAACTCGAACGAACTGAGAATGAATTCCGAAACGATTTAGAGATGATTCTGAAGGAAACCCTGAACGATCACTCAGCCTACCCGACTATTTTTGCAGACACCGATGGGGGCGCGAGCGCACAGTGGCGCGCCGGGCGCAGTTATCTGGTGATTGAGGTCTCGCCAGAAGGGTTCTCGTTCGTGTACGCAGACCTAAACGGAGCGTTAGTTTTTAATCACGCAACAGCCAACCGCTTGGATACGGAAATTATCAAAACAGCGCTAGAACGGTTTACCGCCGACCTCGAATCCGTAAACCCCAATTGGCGAGATAATTTTGCTAATCTATAATGAACGCCGAATGGATTATAGATGACCCCTCGATACCTGATGATGCTTTTGCCTATCGACGGATCAAGATCGACTCTGACATTCTTCTCGATTCAGCAACCGGAGAACCCACATTAAATATCACCGCATACCGATACAGGGACGACGGCATGAGCGTGTATGTCTCGTCCGCGATGTCGGAATTTGGGGTAACCGATACAGACCTGATCGACTGGAATATCGGACTCGGCCTTGCTCGCTTCAGCGCTTGGACGGTTCGAAAACAGGAGCGAGGCGAACAATTCACTTCAACTCAGGTAACGACCGGCACGGTTCCGCCAGGCGAGGATGTAGAAATTAGAGGGGGAATCATCCTCAGTGAAGCAACGGACTCGATCACGTCAGAGGAAGTGAGGAAGTCTCACGGGCTGATTCGAGTTTCTGAGACACCTCCTGCACGTGCCGTCTGGAACGTTTTTAGAAACAAGCTGATCCAAGGCTCCGCTGCTAAAGTCGCCTTCTTTGGACCGTGGCGCGACGCCAGTGGCGTAAATTCCGACAGTGAGTGAGTTTACAGAACTGTCGACAGCTCCTAAAGCTGAACGATTCACGGGGTGAAGCGGTAGCCGATGCCCATCTGCGTGTGGAGGTACTGGGGCCTGGCGGGGTCGGCTTCGAGTTTGGCCCGCAGCTGGGACATGTAGACGCGCAGGTAACCGCGCTCGGTGCCGAACTCCGGGCCCCACACCTCGGTGAGCAGGGTCTGCGCCTCGACGAGCGCACCCTTGTTTTTGACGAAGACCTCGAGCATCTTCCACTCGATCGGGGTGAGGTGCCTGCCCTCCCCCTCGACCTCGAGGACGTGGGCGGCGAGATCGATGACGACCCGCCCGTCGGCGGTGCGCACCACCCCGGACTCCCCTGTGCGGCCGGTGCGGCGTTCGATCGCGCGCAGGCGGGCGAGCACCTCGCCGAGGGAGAACGGCTTCGTCACGTAGTCGTCGGCACCGGCGTCGAGGGCCGCGATCTTCCCGTGCGAATCGTGGCGGGCGGAGACGACGACGATCGGGACCGTGCTCCAGCGCCGCACCTGCCCGATGAGTTCGATCCCGTCGACGTCGGGCAGCCCGAGGTCGAGGAGGATGACGTCGATCTCCGATTCGCTGAGCACCTCGTTCATCCGGCGGCCGCTGCCGGCGACGGTGACCTCGTGGCCCTTCGCCTGGAGGCCGATGCCCACGGCGGTGGCGATGTCCGCGTCGTCTTCGACGATGAGCACGCGCTTCATCGGGCCTCCTCGGACACACCAGCGGACATGTCGGACTCCGGTGCCTCGGACTCCGGCGCCTCGGGCTCAGATTCTTCAGCCTCCAGTGCCCCGGATTCCGGAGTCTCGGACTCCTGCACGGTCGCCCCGGTGCACGTCGGGAAGGTGAGGACGGCGGTGAAGCCGCCGCCGGGGGTGTGTTCGGCGCTGAGCTCGATGCCCATCGCCCGGCAGAGGCCGAGCGCGACGGCCATGCCGAGCCCCAGTCCCTTCGCATTCGACTCATCGAGCCTGGTGAACGGCGTGAAGATCGTCTCGAGCGCCTCGTCGCTCACCCCCGGTCCGGAGTCGGCGATGCGGAGGTGGACCGCCTCGGCGCCGGTCGAGGCATCGATCGTCAGCGGCGAGCCCTCCCCGTACTTGAGCGAGTTCTCGATGATGTTGACGAGCACGCGCTCGAGGAGCCCGAAGTCGACGTCGACCCACGCCTGCGGATCGATGTCGACGGTGACCTCGGGGCCGGGGTCGCCCTCGGTGCCGACCCCCACCTCGGCGAGGGCGGCGGTGACGAGATCGGACACGGGCACCGGGGACGTCGAGATCCTCACGGCCCCGGACTGGATGCGGCTCATGTCGAGGAGATTGTCGATGAGCTTCTCGAGCCGCAGGGTGCCGTTCTCGATGGTCGCGAGCATGAGCTTCTCGTCGGCGTCGGAGAGGTCGATCTCGTCGAGGAGCAGCGTCGACGTCGCCGCCTTGATCGCCCCGAGCGGGGTGCGCAGGTCGTGGGAGACCGCGGTGAGCAGGGCCGTGCGCACGGCGTTGCCGGCGCTGAGCTCGCGCGCCTCGGACCGGGTCGCGGCGAGCTCGGACTCCGTGAGCACGCGCAGGATCCGGCCCGCATACGCGTCGAGGATCCGCTGTTCGCCGGCGCTGAGCGGCTGGCCGCGGAGGACGAGCGCGGTGTCGTCGTCGAGGTCGACGGTCTCGGTCGCCTCGGCGCGGGTCGTCACCGGGTCCCCCGCCGAGGCGATCGGGGTCCACTCCCCCGCCTCGGTGCGTTCGAGGAGCGCCACCCCGTCGAGGACGAACGTCGCGCGGATGTTCTCGACGATGCCCGCGGGACTGTCGCCCTCGGCGATCATCGACCGGGCGAGTTCGCTGAGCACGGCTCCTTCGTGTTCGGCGGCCTGGGCCTGCCGGGACCGGCGGGCGGCGAGGTCGACGACGGTGGCCACGGCCACGGCGACGGCGACGAAGATGATGAGCGCGATGATGTTCTCGAGCTGCGCGATCGTGAACGACCCGTAGGGCAGGGTGAAGAACCAGTTGATGAGCGCGGTGCCGAGGAGGGCGGTCATGATGGCCGGCCACAGTCCGCCGATGAGGGCGACGATGACGACGACGGTGATGAAGCTGAGGAAGTTCATGCTCAGCGAGGCGGCCCCGGGTCCGAGCGAGATGAACAGGGCGGTGAGTGCGAGCGGGGCGAGCGCCCCGATGACCCAGCCGAGGATCCGGCGGACCTTCGAGAGCGGATTCTCACGGCGGACGTCCCGGCCCGGCCGCCACGTCCGGGCTGCCTGGGCGTGGGTGACCATGTGGACGTCGATGTCCGCGGCAGCACTGATGACCCGGTTGGCAACCCCGGGCCCCGCGATCCGGCCGTACCACGGGGTGCGGGAGACACCGAGGACGATCTGCGAGGCGTTGACGGTGCGGGCGAATTCGATGAGGGCCTTCGCGACGTCGTCGCCGACGACGGTGTGCCACGTCGCGCCGTTCTCCTCAGCGAGTTCGCGGGCGCGCAGCAGATCGGGGGCCGCCCCAGACCGGGTGCCGTCGGGTTCGATGACGTGGACGACGAGGAGTTCGCGGCCGGCCACCCGCCCGGCGATGCGCAGCCCCCGGCGGAGTGGGGTGTGACACTTCTCGTAGACAGTCGTTACCAGGAAGGCACGACAGGGAATCATGTCTACGAATCGCAGGACGTTCACGCCGGAGTTCAAAGCCGACGCGGTCCAGTT
>NZ_SCMW01000058.1:0-20486 GCF_005502845.1 Brevibacterium sp. 2SA
CAACTGGACCGCGTCGGCTTTGAACTCCGGCGTGAACGTCCTGCGATTCGTAGACATGATTCCCTGTCGTGCCTTCCTGGTAACGACTGTCTACGAGAAGTGTCACACCCCAGGGATTGCGCCGGGTCGACGCGGGGGTGCTGCACAGCCTCTTCGCGGGGGCGAAGCGACCAGACCTTCGTAAGCTACCAACGTTCTCGAGCGCCCGCCTCACACAAAAGTATGAAATCGGCCCGGTTTCGCGTCACATTCCTCGCCGAGGCGGCCGGCCATATGAGGGTTCCGGCCGGTTCTCTGCGGGACCGGTCCGGTACGCAGAAATGCGCTGCGACATCCGTCGATGTCGCAGCGCATTTCGTCAGCGGAAGCGGTGGGATTCGAACCCACGGTACGGGGTTGCCGCACAACGGTTTTCAAGACCGTCTCCTTCGGCCGCTCGGACACGCTTCCAGTGGTTAACCCGGCCTGCTCAGCGCGGAGCTGAGCCAGAACAGTTTCTCACAGTCGCGCGAACAACTGCCAATCGCGTTGGCTCGCCGACGATCGGCGCCCTACAGCGATCGGTCGAGTGCGGCGAGCAGCGGCGTTCAGTGCTTGTTCTTGCCGTTCTTCGGCTTCTTCTCGCCAGGCACCTCGCGTGCCGGTCCGGCATCGTGCTTGTGCCGTTCGGTCGGGGCGCGGCCGGTGGAGTCCGCATCCGCCGAGGTGGCACCGCGGGCAGCGAACGTCGCCGGAACCCGGGAGACGACGAACTCGGACTCCTCCTCGTCGTCGAACTCGTCCTCGTCGGTGGTCACACCGCCCGGCGCGGGACGGCCGGGGCGCTGAGCAGGTCGAACCGGCGCTTCGGCGACACCGGAGTCCTCCTTCGCGGCATCCGCGTCAGCGGAGTCGGTGACCTCGTCAGCAGTGTCGGTGTCACGGGCCGGAGCCGGAACACTGTCGGCCCTATCCACGTTGCCGTCGCCGTCGATACGGTCGGCAGAGTCTGCGCTGTCGGCGACCGGCTCGTCGGCGGCGGAGACCGCTGACGCCGTCTCCTCCTCTTCGGCCACGCGCGGGGCGTCGGGCAGCATGTCCGGAGCGTACTCCGGCGGTTCGGGCGGCAGCGGCGGTGCGTCGGGCATCGGCGCAGTCCGCTCGACCGGCGGCTCTTCGGCCAGCGGCGGGGCATCGGCGGCGGCGCTCGATTCGGACTCGGCGTCAGTCCGCGATTCGAACTCGGTGTCGGTCGACGTTTCGGACTCAGCGACTGGCCGCGTTTCGGCCGAGGCTGCCGACTGGTCGAGCGCTTCGACGTCGGCCTCGACGAGGCCATCCGAGTCCCCGGATGCCAGTTCGCTGACGATGGGATCGACCTCGGGCACGCGTTCGTCGACCGGTTCGACCGCCTCGGTGGTCACCCCGTCGACGTACGAGCCCTCGGTGGTGAGGTCCGGACCGGCGGGTCCGCCCTTGGTCGACTCGTGCTGGATGAAGAGCGTCCGCGTCACCGTGGTTCCACGCACCGAGGTGGTCACCGCGTCATCTGCAGACGCGTCGTCCGCTGTCACCGCGGGGTACGGGTCGGAGGTGCGCCCGCCGGAGCGCTCGGAGCCGGCCTGGGCGTCGGTGGGTGCCTCGACACTCGGCTCGGTGAAGCCGCCGCCGTCGGCGACCATATCGGCGATCGATTCGTCAGTGGTCGACACTGCTTCCGCCGACACGGCGTCGACCGGGGTGTCATGAAGACCGACATCGCGCGGGGTGGTGGCCGCAGATTCGGAGCTCGCCGAGGCGGTCACAGCCTCATTCGTGTCCGAGCCATCGGCACCGGCGGCGCCGTCCTCGACGCCCGCGTCAGGCGCAGCGTCGACGTCGCTCGCAGAGCCGGTCTGTCCCGCAGAGCTGGAATCGTCCGCAGAGTCGGAGTCGTCGGCAGAGTTTGTGGCGCGCGATTTCGTGCGCCCGGTGTCAGGCCCGTCAGCATCGGACCCGTCTGCGTCGGAGCGTTCAGCATCGGAATCCTCTGAGGAGGCTGCCGCTGCGCCGGCGACTCCGGCCGCTCCGACGACTCCGGCCGCTCCGACGACTCCGGCAGCACCGGCGACGAAGGCCGCACCGGAACTCGAGAGTCGATCATCATCGCGGGCTGCATCATCGCGCACTTCAGCGCCGTCGCTCTCCGCGCCATGGGTCGTCTCAGGTTGAGCCGCATCCGATCCGGGCGAGGCCGGTCGTTCATCGGCGTCGGACGGGTCCGCACCCGCAGCTGCATCACCGGTCACACGGTCAGCCGAGGCGCCGTCAGCGTCCTTCGTCGAGTCACCAGACCCCGTGGCGGTCGCCTCGGCGTCGGTAGCGGTCTCACCGACTGCGTCAGCAACATCAGGTGAGCCAGCAGGCGTCGCATCGCTGGCGCCAACAGCGCCTGCACCGCCATCGCCGCTCTCGCCCGCAGCATCACCCGCACCGACAGAACCGGCGCCAGCGCCGCTTGCGGGCACACTGAGCTCCGCCTCGGTGGGGTCGCCGGCGCCGCGGGCGGGCTTGCCCTTGAGGATGAGCGTGAGGGTCGCCAACGGCACCGACAGCCAGTTCGGGCGGTTGCGCAGTTCGGTGACGGTCTCGACGAGGAGCCTGTCGATGAGGGACGCGCGCAGCACCGGATCGCTGAGGCCGATGCTCTCACCGCGCGCCCGGGAGTACCCGCTGAGCAGCGAGTTCTGCACCTGCGAGGCCCACAGGTACTCCGGCGAATCGTAGATCGCCCGCAGCGCTGAGGGCTTGTCGCCGAAGCCGTTGACGACGAGGCTGCCGTCCTCAGCGTTCAGCGCGTCTGTGCGCTGGAGCCGCGCGAACCCGGCGGCGTAGTCGACGCTGCGGAGCAGGGCGACGAGGTCGAGGGCGACCGGCCTGGGCTCCGAGTTCGACGCATCACTGAACTTGACGACCGCGTAGCCGTCGCTCGGGGAGCTGACGACATGGTCGAGCGTAAGCTCACCGTGGATCTTCTGCAGCTGCCCGATCGTGTCGAGCGAACGCAGCTTGGCCTTGTGCTGCTTGAGCTCGGGCACGAGCGCATCGAGCGCCAACGGTGCTCGGCCGAGTGCCCAGTCGATGCGCTCGACCCACTTGTCGACGAACTCCTTCGTCGGCGCACCCCGGCCCTCGACGATGCCGAACTCGGCTGCCATGTCGGCATGGAGTTCGCCGATCCGCCGGCCCATCTCCGCCGCCTGCGCGTTGTATCCGCCGATCGATCCCGAATCGACGGCGCACACGATGTCCACGGCTTCGCGCCACGCGGGTTCGGCCTCGACGTCGGCGCGGGAGAGCAGCGCCATCGGCGCCTCCATCTCCGTGACCTCGAACATGTCGTACCAGCGCCCCGAACTCCAGCCGATGACCTCGGGCACGCTGCGCGATCCCGCTTCCGTCAGCAGCACGGGGATCGTCAGCGATGACGGCATCCCGTTCTCGAGCACGCGGAAGAAGCTCAGCTCGATCGGCTCGTAGGCGTCGTGGATGACGACGGTCGACTTGTTCGCCCCCGAATCGGCGACCTCGATCGGGCGGATCTCGACGTCGATCTCGTCCTTGACCTCGGTGGCCGGGGGTGCCGTCGCCGGCTTCGGGGGGACCGCCTCGGCGCCGGAGTCCTCAGTCGATGCCCCTGCACTCGCCGAGGTGGCCGACCCCGACGTCGACCCTGACCGTCCCGCGGTCGGCAGGCTCCCCCGGTCGCGGCTGTGACGGAGGGATTCGGTGCTCAGCTGCCCGCCGTCGAAGACCTTGCGCTTGGTGATCGCGTCGGCGAGGAGGTTGACGAACACGGGGTCGGCGGCGCCGTCGTAGACGAAGACGCGACCGAGGGCGAGGTCGTCGACGGTGCCGATGAGGGCGTGGCGGAGGTGGATGTCCTCGGCCCCGCGCAGGGAGAGGGGGATGTTGAGGCGGCGCAGGGTGGGGCCGTCGCCGACGGAGATCACGGTGACGAGGCCGGAGAACCCGCCGAGCTCCTCGGCGGTGAAGGTGAAGGCGCGAGCGACCGACATCGGCGTGATGTCGGGGTCGGTGCCGAAGTCAGCGGCGAGCTTCGGGAACCACGACTGCCGGGGAATCCAGCTGGCTAACAGTTGTTCCAGCTCACTGCTGATGGCCATGTCGCCTCCTTGAAGGGATTACGGGCATCTACCATCCAACCACGATATCGGCCTCCCGCGACCGAGGGCGCACCCGAAAACCCTGAAGTCAGCGGGGTCGCAGGGCCGCGACGAGTGGTGCGACAGGCGGACAGCGCGTTTGCGATGCGGGACGGTTTGCCAGATGGCAAGACACAGGGCGCACAATGGAGGAGTGTTGAAACAAGACGAATCACCCCAGAAGCAATCACTCGCGCACGAGGTCGATGCGGCCGCTGCGCGAATTGCCGACTCCGTGATCACGTCTCCGCTCCAGATTTCGGAGCGGCTGTCCGCCGCGACCGGTGCCACCATCTACCTCAAGCGCGAGGACCTCCAGCCGGTGCGCTCGTACAAGATCCGCGGTGCCTTCAACTTCATGCTCCAGCTCGATGACGATGAGCGCGCCCGCGGCGTCGTCTGCGCCTCGGCGGGCAATCACGCGCAGGGCTTCGCACTCGCATGCCGGCAGCTGGGCATCCAGGGCACGATCTTCGTCCCGAAGACGACGCCGCGGCAGAAGATCGACCGCATCCGCCATTTCGGCGGCGACCGGGTGACGATCGAGATCTCCGGGTCGACGTACGACGACGCCTCGGCGCTCGCGCACCGCTTCGCCGACCGGAACGCAGCCCTCCTCGTCTCCGCCTTCGACGACCCGCGCACGATCGCCGGTCAGGGCACCGTCGCCGTCGAGATCGCCGAGCAGCTCAAGCCGCACCCCGATTACATCATCGTGCCCGTCGGCGGCGGCGGGGTCATCGCCGGCATCGCCGCCTACGCTGCCGAGCACATGCCCAACACCACGGTCATCGGCGCCGAACCTGCGGGCGCCGCCTCGATGATCGCCGCGCTCAAGGCCGGCCACCCGGTGACCCTGGAGAACATCGACCGCTTCGCCGACGGCACCGCGGTCAAGCGCGCCGGCACCATCACCTACGAGATCATCTCCGACCTCGGCGTCGACGTCCGCCCCGTCCACGAAGGGGCGGTGGCCACGGAGATGCTCGCGATGTACCAGGTCGACGGCATCATCGCCGAGCCCTCCGGGGCGCTGGCCTCCGCGGCAATCGGGGCGGCCGGCAGCGGCAAACCCGTCATCGTCGAACCCGGGTCGAGCGTCGTCTGCCTCGTCTCCGGCGGCAACAACGACATCTCCCGCTACCCGGAGATCCTCGAGCGCTCCCTCGTCCACGAGGGCCTCAAGCACTACTTCATCGTCGACTTCCCACAGGAGCCCGGTGCCCTGCGCCGCTTCCTCAACGAGATCCTCGGCCCCGACGACGACATCGCGATGTTCGAGTACGTCAAGCGCTCCGACCGCGAGACCGGGCCGGCGTTCGTCGGCATCCAGCTCGGCGCCGCGGAGGACCTGCCCAACCTCCTCGAGCGCATGGAGTCCTCCCACATCGAGATCGAACGCGTGCACCAGAACTCCCCGATGTTCCGGCTCTTCGCATAGGTCATCGGTCAGCGTCGAGCACCGCGGTGAGACCCGCCCGCAGGTCGTCGACGAAGTGCTCGGGCATCTCGAGGGACGGGAAGTGCCCTCCGCGCACGGGTTCGCGCCAGCGCACGATCCGCCGGTACCGCTGCTCGGCCCACGGTCGGGGACACTTCGACGAGACGTCGACCGGGTACATCGTGATCGCCGCCGGCACGTCGATCCGCAGAGCCGGATCGAGGGAGTTGTGGCTCTCGGCGTAGATGCGGGCCGCTGAAGCACCGGTGCCCGTCAGCCAGTAGAGGGTGATGTTGTCGAGCACACGGGTCCGCGACATCGTCTCGAACGGACCGTTGTCGGTATCCGACCATTCGGCGAACTTGTCGAGGATCCACGCCATCTGGCCGACCGGGGAGTCGACGAGGGCGTACCCGACCGTCTGCGGACCCCATGCCTGCGCTTTCGCATACCCGGCGCGGTTCTGCCAGAAGTCGCGATGGTCATCGACCCATGCCCGCTCGGCGGCGGTGAGGGTGTCCGGATCCAACCCGGGAGGCGCCTCGGCGAACGTCGAATGGATGCCGAGGACATGGTCCGGGAACCGGCCGCCGAGGATCGTCGTGATCACACCGCCCCAATCGCCGCCGTGGGCGAGGAAGCGGTCGTAGCCGAGCCGGGCCATGAGCTCGACCCACGCCGCCGCAGTCCTCTCCGTACCCCAGCCCGTCTCCGCCGGCCGGTCGCTGAAGCCGAAGCCGGGCAGGGAGGGGATGACGACGTGGAAGGCGAGAGCCTCGGGATCCGGCGGGTCGGCGATCTCATCGACGACGTCGATGAACTCGGCGATGCTGCCGGGCCACCCGTGGGTCATGATGAGCGGCACGGCATCCGGCCGGGAGGACCGGCGGTGGAGGAAGTGGATGCCGAGGCCGTCGATTCTCGTGCGGAACTGCCCGATCTCGTCCAGGCGGGTCTCGAACGCCCGCCAGTCGTAGTCGACGGCCCAGACCTCGGCGAGAGCGACGAGGTTGGCGAGCGGAACGCCCTGCCGCCAGCGATCGGCTCCGACCGCGGTCGGAGCCAGCGGCTCGGGTTCGGGCCACCGGGTCGCGGCCAGCCGGGCGCTCAAGTCACGCAGCTCCGCCTCCGGCACGGTGTAGCTAAACGGGTGGATGGCGCTGTCGTGCAGTGGCATGGGTCCTCCTCGACCGAATGCTCGCCTCGTGCTCCGAGACGGCGAATTCTCTGTCACCGGACGTCGACCGCGCCGTCACGGACCGATGGCGAGAGTTGATGAACCAGCTATGACGGTTCTATCATCGGACACCGGCCCCGCACAAGGGTCCAGCACACGGACCGAACACGGGTCCACGGCGTTTAAGGTGAGTCCATGGGTGATGCATTTCCGGAGTTCCGGTTCGGCACGGTGCTCGCGACGAGCTTCACGGGAACGCTCACCGAACGGCAGGGCGAACGCCGCGAGCGGATTCCCACTCCGGCACGACTCCTCGATTGGCTGGCGGTCGTCGGCCTCGACGTCGCCGGGTGCACGGAGGAAGAACTCGCCCTCGCCCAGCAGCTGCGCGAGGCCATCCACCACGCGGCCACCGCAGCAGCCCTCGGTGAGCCGCTGCCCGCCTCGGCGCTCGATGTCGTCAACGACGCCAGCCGACAGGGGTGGGCGGCACCCGTGCTCACCGGTGACGGGAAGCGCCGGTGGCAGCTGAGCAGTGCCGCCGCTGTCGCCGATGCGCTCAGCGTCATCGCCGCCGACGCGATCGACATCATCGCCGGCACCCGCGACGGTCGCCTGGCCCTGTGCGCCTCACCGACGTGCCGCGCGGCGTTCTTCGACACCAGCCGCAGCCGCTCGAGGCGCTGGTGCGATATGAACACGTGCGGCAACCGGGAGAAGAAGGCCCGGTTCAATGCGAAGCATCGGTCGTGACCACTCACCGGTTTCGGATCGGATTCACCGCCGGGCACCCCTGCCGGCCGCACCCCCACGGTCTACAGTGGTCACATGCGCGCTATCACGATTCCCACCCCCGGAGATCCCGAGGCACTGCAGCTCACCGACGTTCCCAACCCTGAGATCGGACCGGACGAGGTCCTCGTCAGAGTCCACGCCGCCGGAGTGAATCGCGCCGACCTCCTGCAGCGACAGGGCTTCTACAACCCGCCCCCGGGTGCGACGGAGATCCCCGGCCTCGAGGTCTCGGGCACGATCGTCAAGCTCGGCGCCGACGTGAAGAACTGGAGCGTCGGCGATCGCGTGGCCGCTCTGCTCTCAGGCGGCGGCTACGCCGAGGAGGTCGCCGTGCCCGCCGGTCAGCTCCTCGCGGTGCCCGACACCTTCGACCTCACCGCCGCGGCCGCCCTGCCCGAGGTGCTCGCGACCGTCTACTCGAACGTCGTCGGCCGCGGTCGCGTCCGCATCGGCGAATGGCTGCTCGTCCACGGCGGCGGATCGGGAATCGGCACCGCCGCGATCCAGGTCGCGAACCTCCTCGGCGTGAAGATCGTCGTCACCGTCGGCTCCGCGGAGAAGGCGAAGTTCTGCCGCGACCTCGGCGCCGACGCCGTCATCAACTACCGCGAAGAGGACTTCGTCGCCCGCGTCCACGAGATCTGCACCCACCCGGATGGGGCGACCGGCGCCGATGTCATCCTCGACATCATCGGAGCCAAATACCTCGAACGCAACATCGCCGCGCTCGCCACCGACGGTCGCCTCGTCGTCATCGGCATGCAGGGCGGCACGACCGCCGAACTCGACCTCAGCACGCTCATGCAGGGACGCAAGACGATCACCGCGACGACCCTGCGCGCTCGACCGCAGTCGCAGAAGGCGGAGATCATCTCCGACGTCGGCGAACAGCTGTGGCCGGCCGTGATCTCCGGGGACATCCGCCCGATCATCGACACGACGGTGCCGCTCGCGGACGCCGCGAAGGCCCACCGCCTCCTCGAGGACGGAAAGACCATCGGCAAGGTGCTCCTCCGCGTCGACGGCGATGACTCTGCACAGGACGACTCAGCACGGGACGACTCAGCACACGACGAAGGAGCGCGCTCATGACCGCAGACGCCACGCCCACCGCGCCCGGTGCCGCTGATCCGCAGGGCGCCCAGGACGGCCTGCAGGCTGCCCAGTCCGATCAGCAGAGCGCACAGGCCCAGCATGGAACCCTGCAGAGCGCACAGGCCCAGCATGGAGCCCCGCAGGACACCGGCACCGAGTCGACCGGCAGTCCCGCAGACCGCGCCGAGGTGCCGGTGACGGCCGGCTCCGAACCGGACCAGGCCGGTCTCGCCCGCGGCGAGACCCTCACGGATGCCGCCGCGCATCCGGACGCCGCAACCGCGGCGGGCACCGGCGATCCGCGCACGGCCGCCGCGGCCAGCGCGGCACCTGCGTCCGCGTCCGGACCTGAGTCCGACTCCGACTCCGAGGCCAGCTCCGAGGCCGACTCGGAGGCCGCCGAGGAAGGCGACATCGCCTCACCGGGCAAGGTGATGCGCATCGGCACGATGGTCAAACAGCTGCTCGAGGAGGTCCGCAGCGCCGACCTCGACGAGAAGGGCCGGCAGCGGCTCGCGGAGATCCATCGCCGGGCCATCGCCGAGCTCGAGGACGGCCTCTCCGCCGAACTCGTCGCCGAACTCGGCCGCCTCGACCTCCCGTTCGACACCGCCGACGAACCCCCGTCGACCTCCGAGCTGCGCATCGCCCAATCGCAGCTCGTCGGCTGGCTCGAAGGCCTCTTCCACGGCATCCAGACGGCGATCATGGCCCAGCAGGCGATGGCGAAGCAGGAGACTCCCCCACCCGGCGGGCTCGTTCCCCAGGGTGGACCGGCGGCCGAGGGCGCCGATGACAAGCGCAGGACCGGCAACTATCTGTGAAGAAGCTCTTCTCGTTCCGCAGACGGCGCGCTGACGGTCCCGACGAACAGTTCGGCACGGGCCTGTGGCGCCACAACCACGACCGGTTCCTCCGCGCCGTCGATCGCTACTACACGACCGCGCTCGCGATCCACACCGCTGCCCCGACCGACGCGGCAGGTGAGGGCTCGACCCCTACCACCGCCGCCGAACGCTCCACCCACGACCCCGGCACCACCGCGCCCGAGCCGGCAGCCGCCTCGGCGCGGGATGCGATCATGGCCGGCACCCACCGTCTCAACGACCTGGCGACGGAGATCGATGAGATCACCGCGTGGCTGCACACGCACTGCCCCGTCGACGGCCAGGTCGTCCCCGGCCCCGCCCGCCGGGTCGTCGGGGACACCCCCGAACTGCTCACACGGGCATCGTCGAAGGTCGCCGAGGCGGTCCTCGCTGCCTCGATGGCGCGCGCGGGGACCGCGACACTGACCTCGACGGCCACCGCCACGGACCGCTACATCACCGACGCCGCCGAGCTGCTCGCCCAGGTCAGGCGCACCCTCGCCGAGGCGGACGCCCGATGAGCGCGCTCACCTCACCGCCGCCGGACTTCGAGCTCGGACTCGTCGCCAGCGACATCGACGGCACCCTGCTCACCGACTGGCAGCCGATCTCGCAGGTGACGATCGATGCGATCCACCGCTGCCAGCGGATGGGGATCCCGTTCGTCCTCGTCACCGGCCGCCCGATCCGGTGGCTGGCCCCGATCGCCGAGCAGATCCCCGACCTCGGTCGTGTCGTCTGCCTCAACGGCGCCGTCGTCTACGACATCGCCACGGACACCGTCGTCGATGCGCACCCGCTCGAGCAGGCCGGGGTCGAGGAGATCGTCGCGGCCATCGGCGCCGCCCACCCTGAGGCGCGCTTCGCGTTCGAAACCCTCACCGGGCTCTTCGTCCAGGACGGTTTCGTCTCACGCTCCCCGCACGAGGCCACGGTCATCGGCGACCTCGGAGAGCTCGCCGAGACCGACGTCGTCAAGATCCTCGTCAGCCTCGGCACGACCGACTCGGAGGCGCTCCACGACCTGCTCGGACCGATCGTCACCCGCTCCTGCCACGCCTCGTTCTCCGACCCGGACAACGGCCTCGTCGAACTCGCCCCCGCCGGGATCACGAAGGCGAAGACGCTCGAATCGGTGTGCGACCACCTCGGCGTCGGTCGGGACCGGGTGATGGCGTTCGGTGACATGCCCAACGATCTCGAGATGCTCACGTGGGCGGGCCTGGGGGTCGCGATGGGCAATGCGCTCGATGTCGTCAAGGACACCGCCGACGCCGTCACGGACCCGGTCGATGACGACGGGGTGGCGCACTTCCTCAATGCAGCCCTCGACGCCGTCCCCTCCCGCTGAGGGCGATCACCCTCGGACCCACCTGCTGTGATCGTCCCAGCGACGCGAAGGGGGCTGAGTGCAGAGCGCTACGGACCGGTCGGCCGGGAGCCCTCGACGTCGAGCACTGCGGGGTCGAGGCCGAAATGGTCGACGAGCGCGACGGCGAGCCCGTCGTCCTCGACCGGATCGGTGACGACGCTGCCGAGGACCTTGAGCTCGTCCTTCGCCTGGCCCATGACGATCGAGTGGTCGGCCCATTCGATCATCTCGAGGTCGTTGAGGCCGTCACCAGCGGCGACGGTCCGCTCGTGGTCGATCCCGAGCTCCGACTCGACGAGCGCGAGCCCACTGGCCTTCGACACCCCGTCGGGGGCGATGTCGAGCCAGTTGCTCCACCCCACGGAGTAGCTGACTTCGTGGAGCCCGAGCCGGTCGACCGCCTCGGCGAACTCCTCCGCCGTGCCGTTGACGTCGCGCATGACGATGCGGGTGGCCTGCTTCGTCAGCAGTTCGTCGAAGCCGACGATGTCGAGGGTGTCGGATTCGGAGAGCTCCCCGGGCGGGAACGCCCCTGACGCCCACCGGTGCAGGTCCGGGCCCTCGACGAGGAAGAGGGCCGTCGGCAGCACATCGCGCATGCGCTCGAGCGCGGGCCGCGGGTCGAAGGAGACGACATGGTGCATCTCCCAGCCCAGCGGCGACTCCGGATCGAGCTTGACGACGACCGAGCCGTTCGAGCACACGACGAATCCCTCGGTGAGTCCGAGCGCCCGGACGATCTCGAGGGCTCCCGGCAGGGCCCGGCCCGTCGAGATGACGATGTGGTGGCCCGCCTCGGCGAGGTCGATGAGCACCTGCCGCACCGCCTCCGACAGCATCCCGTCATAGCCGATGATCGTGCCGTCGATGTCGAGGGCGATGAGGTGTGCGGGCACTGCTTCTCCTTGGCCGGCGGTGGGGCTGCTCAGAATCGCGGACCCTCCGGTCCCTGGGCCACCATGCCGCCGAGGTAGGGGCGCAGGGCGACGGGCACCGTGACGGAGCCGTCGGCCTGCTGATGGTTCTCGAGGATGGCGACGAGCCAGCGCGTGTTCGCCATCGTGCCGTTGAGCGTCGCCACCGGACGGGTCGCACCGTCATGGCGTTCGCGGATCTGCAGGCGCCTGGCCTGGAACGTCGTGCAGTTCGAGGTCGAGGTCAGCTCGCGGTAGGTCTCCTGCGTGGGGACCCAGGCCTCGTTGTCGAACTTCCGCGCCGCGGAGTCGCCGAGGTCGCCGGCGGCGACGTCGATGACCCGGTAGGGCAGTTCGCACAGCTGGAGCATCTTCTCCTGGAGTTCGAGCATGCGGGCGTGTTCGGCCTCGGCGTCTTCGATCGCGACGTAGGAGAACATCTCGACCTTCTGGAACTGGTGGACGCGGATGATGCCGCGGGTGTCCTTGCCGTACGACCCGGCCTCACGGCGGTAGCACGAGGAGATGCCCGCGTACCGCAGCGGTCCGTCGCTGAGGTCGATGATCTCGTCCATGTGGTAGCCGGCCAGCGGCACCTCGGAGGTGCCGACGAGGAAGAGGTCGTCGGCTTCGAGGCGATAGACCTCGTCGGCGTGCTCGCCGAGGAAGCCGGTGCCCCGCATCACCTCGGGCTTGACGAGGGTCGGGGTGATCGTCGGACTGAACCCGGCCTCCTCGGCGACGTCGCGGGCGAGGTTGAGCAGCGCCATCTCGAGCTTCGCGCCGAACCCGGTGAGGTAGTGGAAGCGCGCTCCCGAGACCTTCGTGCCGCGCGTCGTGTCGATGGCCCCGAGCGTCTCACCGATCTCGAGGTGGTCGCGCGGGGTGAAGCCCTCGGCGGCGAAGTCACGGGGCTGACCGACGGTCTTGAGGGTCACGAAGTTCTCCTCGCCACCGGCGGGGATGCCTTCGATGATGAGGTTGGGCAGCTTCGAGGCGAGGCTGTCGAAGGCGAACGCGGCCTCGTCGGACTCCGCCTGCAGGGCCTTGACCTTGGCGGACTTCTCCTTGCCCTCGGCGATGAGGGCGGGCTTCTCGTCCTTGGGAGCTTTGGCGATCTGGGAGGAGAAGGACTTCTGGTCGGCGCGGGCGTCTTCGAACGCCGTGATGGCCGCACGCCTCGCGGTGTCGGCCGCGAGCACCTCGTCGACGAGTTCGACGGAGGCCCCGCGAGCCCGCTGCGATGCTCTGAACAGGTCCGGGTTGTCTCTCAACTGCGCTAGATCGATCACCTCCTCAGCTTAACGGGGCGACCTGGGTTTGCGATATTCGACCGCTGGGCCCGCGCTCAGGTGCGTCAGAGTAGATTTGTGCCATGACCCTCGACCTCGATCCCGCCATGATGTGGCTTGTCATCGTCGGTCTCGTCGTCATCGTCGGCACTGCGTTCCTCCTCGGCAATCGCATCGGCTCGCGGCGCATCCTCAAACGGCTGCGCCGGTACTCCCGTCGTCCCGAACTCGACGACGACGGAGTCGAGGAGTACGCCCCCAACCGCTACCGCGCCGCCCTCATCGTCAATCCGACGAAGGCGGGCGCCGGGCGGCTCGCGTCGACCGCCGAGGCGATCTGCCGTTTCGAGGGCTGGAGCCCTCCGCTCATCCTCGAGACCACCCCCGAGGACGCCGGTGAGGGACTGGCGCGGGTCGCCCTCGAGGAAGGGGTCGACGTCGTCATCGCCGCCGGTGGGGACGGCACCATCCGCGCGGTCGCCTCGGCGCTGGCCGGCACGTCGACGCCGATGGGGATCGTCCCGCTGGGCACGGGCAACCTGCTCGCCCGCAACCTCGACCTCGTCCTCGACAAGCCCGAATGGGCGCTGCGGATCGCCCTGTGGGGGCGCAATCGCGCCGTCGACGTCGGCACGGCGCAGATCAGCCGGGGCGGACCGACGCTCGTCTTCATGGTGATGACGGGGCTCGGCTTCGACGCCGAGGTGATGGCGAAGACGACGGCGAACGCGAAGAGCCGACTCGGCTGGCTGGCGTATCTCGAGGCCGGGTCCCGCACGCTCGTCGGCCGTCCCAGCCACGTGAAGATCACGTACGACGACGACTACCGGGTGACCGCGCGCGTGCGCTCGGTCATCGGCGGCAACTGCGGCAAACTCCAGGGCGGGATCCAGCTGCTGCCCGAGGCGATCATCGACGACGGACTCCTCGACGTCCTCGTCGTCAGCCCGAAGAACCTCGGCCAGTGGGTCGGAGTCGTCGCCTCGATCATCGGGCGCCGGACGACGAAGGGTCTGCACACCGACATCCGCAAGTGCCACAACGTCGTCATCGAGTCCAAGGATCCGCTCGAGGTCCAGCTCGACGGCGATCCCCTCGGCACGACCGGGTATCTCGCGATGGCGGTGGATCCCGGTGCGATCATCGTGCGCGTGCCGACGACCGAGCAGCGTCGGGAGATCCGCGCCGAGGCGTGGCCCGTGTGAGCATCGGCGCGGCCTACTCAGAGGTAGGTCACGAACAGGTCGCGACAGCACCCTTGTGTTCACCAAAGCGTTACCGTAATTCCGCTCGACCAAAACGTACAAAAATAGTTCTGAGAATTGCCTGTATCTAGGATGACTTCCAGATGTGCACCCCCTCACACAGATAGAAGGCACTCCAATGAAGAAGCTCATCCTCGCGCCGCCTGTGGCCCTCGCGTTCTCCGGACTCGTCGCCGCCCCTGTCGCCGCGGCCGAAACCCCCTCCACCCAGTCGGCACCGACGAAGGCCGAGAAGGAGCAGGCGGAGAAGGAGAAAGCCGAAAAGGAAGCGGCGGAGAAGAAGGCCGCCGAGAAGAAAGCCGCAGAGAAGAAAGCTGCGGAAAAGAAGGCCGCTGACAAGAAGGCGGCTGAGAAGGAAGAGGCCGAGAAGAAAGCTGCTGACAAGAAAGCTGCGGAGAAGAAAGCAGCTGACAAGAAGGCGGCCGAAGACAAGGCCGCGAAGGACAAAGCGGCCAAGGACGCGAAGTCGACACCCAGCCCCTCCCCCAGCGACAAGGGCGCTGAGCAGCCGAAGGATGAGGAGAAGCCCGAGGAGATCAACGCCGATCTCAGCGTCTCCGCCGGCGAGGTGTCGGCCGAGGACCTCGCGAATCCCTCGAAGGGCGTGACGGTCACCGTCACCGGCCTGGAGAAGGGCGACAAGCTCAGCGTCTCCGGCCTCACGGCTCAGGCGGCGACCGCAACCGGCAGCTCGAAGTCGCTGCGCGTCTACTACGCCGGCGATGCCGAGGACCTCAAGTCCGGAACGAAGTCGTTCTCCGTCAAGGTGCAGCGCGCCGGCGTCTCGAGCGCCACGCTCGAGGAGTCGGTCGAGGTGCAGGCGGCGCCGAAGCCGGAATCCGCCTCGCTCGTGGTTCCCTCGGGCGACATTCCCGCCGAGGACCTCGCGGACAAGTCCAAGGGCGTGACGGTCACGGTCAACGGCCTCGAGGAAGGCGATCTGCTCACTCCGCTGACCGGTCTCACGGGCGAGCCCGTCACCGCGACCGGCTCCTCGGCGACGATGAAGCTCTACTACGACGGAGACCCCGCAGAACTCCAGGACGGCCCGCTTCCGTTCTCGATCGATCTTCAAGGGGCGAACGGGTTCGACACGCTCGAAGGCACGGTCAACGTGGCCGCAGCCGACGACGGCGAGGTCGACCCGATCGAGGCCACGCTCAAGGTCGATCCGACGGAGATCACCGCTGAGGATCTTGTGGACAACACCAAGGGCATCGAAGTGACGGTCTCCGGCGTCCAGGCCGGCGACATTGTGACCGACTCCCTCACGGGCGAGAAGAGGGAGGTCAGCGCGGACGGCGACTTCTCGTTCAGGGTGTATCGGGAAGGCAACGCGGACGACGTCGAACCCGGCAAGGTTCGCTTCACAGTGACCATTGAACGCGAGGGCACCGAATCGGTCACGCTCAAGGGCGAATTCACCGTCGTCGATGATGACGCCGTCGATCCGATCGAGGCCTCGCTCAAGGTCGACCCCAAAGAGATCACCGCGAAGGACCTCGCGACCAAGGAGAAGGGCGTCACCGTCACGGTCTCCGGGGTCAAGGCCGGCGACAAGATCACCGACTCCCTCACCGGTGAGACCGAGACCGCGGAGAAGGACGGCGACTACGTCCTCCACCTCTGGTACAAGGGCAACCCGGACAACCTCGAGCCCGGCAAGGTTCCGTTCACGGTGACCATCGACCGCGAAGGCACCGAGTCGGTCACGCTCAAGGGCGATATCACCGTCATCGACGAGAAGCCCGAGGCACCGGCCGAGGCCTCGCTCACCGTCTCACCGAAGTCGATCGAAGCCGACGACTTCATCAACGAGAAGAAGGGTGTGACGCTCTCCGTCAAGGACTGCAAGCCCGGTTCGGACGTGCGCTTCATGGTCATGGCGGACGGCAACTCGCGCATCACCGCCTACGACCGCACAGTCCAGGCGGACAAGGACGGCAAAGCCTCGGTGAGCGTCTTCGGCACCTCGTCGGACGCCTCGGCGTACGTCGGCGGGTACTCCGTGACTGCGACCTGCGGCGACGACACGATGAAGGACTCCTTCAAGGTGACCGCCGGAGCGAACGCCGGCGGTGGCGGTGACGACGGCAGTGGCGGCGGTGACAACGCCGGCGGCGGCAACGGCAGCGAACTGCCCCGCACCGGTGCCGAACTCGACGGCCTCGCCGCAGGTGCCCTGCTCCTGCTCGTCGGTGGAGCCGCAGTGACGATCACGATGCGCCGCCGGAAGGGCGACTTCTCACCGTCGTACGTGTGACAAGACTGCGCTGAGTCGCGCCGTTCCTCGCCGAGGCGGGACCGGGCAGCCAGCCTGAGCGAAATGGGTCGGGAATCCTCCCGGCCCATTTCGCGTGCCCGGACGACTACGTGTGCGCAGAAACTGTGATCGGGCCGTGATCAAATCGGGGTGTCGGCGACTATATGCTTCTGTAGTTGCCGAATTCCGGCATCCACCCCTCGAGAGGACCTCATAGCCCCATGCCCAAGAAACTTGCGCTCATTCCCGCGCTGGCTCTGGCCATCGCCGGCCTCGGCGCGGCCCCGGCAGTCGCCTCCCCCGCCGACGCCGACACCTCGCTCTCCGCCCCGGTTGCGGCGACGACCCCGGACACCGCCGCCGACGAGACCCCCTCGTCCGACGATGCGGCTCCGGCCGCACCGGCGCCCGAGACCACCGACACGGACGCCGATGACACCCCGGCACCGGAAGCCCCCGAGACCCCGGCTCCGGACGACTCCGCAACCGGATCGGACGAATCTGATGACGAGGTCACCGAGGATCCGGAACCCACTGAAACCGCCTCGGCGCCCATCGCGGCCACGGTCGACGTCGAGCCGGGAACGATGACGGAATCGGAGTTCTACTTCGACGGCGTCATCATCACGGTCTCCGGCCTCGAGCCCGGCGACATCGTGACGAACTCGCTCACCGATGACGTGAAGAAGGCCAAGGGCAGCTCGGTCGAGTTCGAGTACTACGACGAGGAGGGCACGATCGAGGGCCCGCAGACCGTCGATTTCACGGTCACCGTCGAGCGCAAGGATCAGGCGCCCGAAGAGTTCCCGGGGAGCTTCGTGATCACCGAGGATGAGGAGTTCGAGGAAGGCTCCCTCACGCTCGGCACCGATTCGATGAGCGTCTCCGCGTTCATGAAGAAGGGCATCTCCTTCACCGGTGAGGGCTTCGTCCCCGGTGAGCAGGCGATCGCCGTGGCCGCGAAGTTCGAGACTGACGAGATCATCTACCTCGACGAGAATGTCGAGGTCTCTGATGAGGGCGTGGTCTCCGGGGTCATCCGTCCGACGGAGACCGATGAGGTCAAGCCCGGCGACTACATCGTCTACGTCGGCGGGGAGGAGTTCGGGTCCACTGCCGAGTTCACCCTGACTGCTGACGCCGCACAGGACGCCTCGCTGAGCGTCTCCCCGAAGTCGATCGAAGCCGCTGACTTCGTCAAGAAGGACAAGGGTGTGACGCTCTCCGTCAAGGACTGCAAGCCCGGTTCGGATGTGCGCTTTGTCGTCAACCCGAAGGGCAACTCGAACGTCACCGCCTTCGACAGCACGGTGACCGTGGACGAGACCGGCACCGCCTCGGTGAACGTGTACGGCACGTCGGCGAACGCGTCTGCCTACGTCGGTGACTACTCGGTGTCGGCGACCTGCGGCGATGACGTGCTCAAGGGACCGTTTGAGGTCACCTCGGGTGCCGCGGCCGGCGGCTCCGGCGGCAGCGACAGCGGATCCGGCAGCACGGGCGGCCAGCTCCCGCGCACCGGCGCCGAGCTCAGCGCCCTTGCCGGCGGTGCCGCGCTGCTCCTCGTCGGCGGCGCTGTCGTCGCCCTGACGGTGCGTCGCAGGAAGTCAGCCGAATCGCTCTGATCCGACGTTGAACGCGTAAACGCCTGTGGCCCCGACTTCGGTCGGGGCCACAGGCGTTTTTCGGCCATGACCGCCTCGGCGGGATCATCGCCCGGGGAACGACCGCCTCGGCGGGGTCATTGCACGGGAGACGCTGATTCGGCGAGGTCGGCGCACGTGCGCCACCGCCTCGGCGGGGTCACCGCACGCGCAGCGCCGCGGGCTCGATCGTCACGTCGATCTTCTCCGTCTCGCCGACCTCGTCGCCGTCGACCTCGACGACGCGCGGCTGCTCGAGTTCGATCGTCAGCGAGGAGACCCGCTGGTGGATCGCGCTCTCGCTGCTCTGCGCCGAATCATCCTTCGACATCATCCGACGCAGGCCGTTGTCCCAGACCATGTTCTTCATCGTGTCGAGCCACCCGGTGACGCCCTCGGCCTTGAGGATGAGGACGTCGAGCTCGCCGTCGGAGGGATCGGCGTCGGGCAGCAGGGTGATCCCGCCCTGCAGGGTGCCGCAGTTGCCGACGATGAGGGTGTGCGCCGCCTCGTGGCCGATCCGCTCACCCTCGCGCGAGAGGTTGATCTCCATGACATCGCTGGCCGAGACCGCACGACCGAGCGACTCGACGTAGGCCAGCCATCCGGCCTTGTCCTTGAGGTCGTCGTTGGTCTCGGTGATCATGTGAGCGTCGATCCCGAAGCCGGCCATGACGACGAAGGGCTCACGATTCGTGCCGTCGGCAAGGGTGACCTCGACCCAGCCCATGTCGATGTCGCGGGCCGTGCCGTTGAGGGCGCGCTCCATCGCCTCGCCGAGGTTGTTGAGCGGGACGTCGAGATTGCGGGCCAGGAGGTTCCCCGTTCCCAGCGGAACGATGCCGAGCTCGGCGTCGGAACCGGTCTCCGCGAGGTGGCCGGCCACCGCACGGACCGTACCGTCCCCACCTGCGGCGATGACCACCTCGGCGCCGGCATCGAGAGCGGCCTGGGTCGCGGACTTGCCGGGATCGTCCTCCTCGGTCTCGTGCCAGGTGATGGTGAGGTCGGGATTGTCCGGAAGGGCGGCCTCGAGGTCCTCCTTCTCGGTCTTGGACGGATTCCACACGATACCGACGTGATGGGCACTCATTTCAGGTCCTTTCGCAGACGTCCTGCTGGCGGTGCTGCTCGCGGTGCTGTTCGATCATCGGCCGCTGCCTGGCGGCGTCAGATCACAGACTAACGCAGTCTTCTCAATGTGCCGCGGAATCAATCCATCTTGTCGTATCGGGACCGCAGCATGAGGAAGACGCCGTAGAGGACCAGGCCGACGCCGACGCCGAGGAGGAGGTAGGTGCCGAAGGGCTGCTCGCGCATCGCCTTGAGGGCGCCGTCGACACCGGTCGACTTCTCGGGGTCGCCGGTGACGCCGGAGACGATGACGAGGACGCCGACGGCGATGAGCGTGGCGCCCTTGCCGAGGTAGCCGAGCACGCCGGTGATCGTCAGCAGCTTCGCCACGGCGCTCGAGCGCGGAGTGCGCACGTCGTCCTTCCAGTTGCGCCGAATGCCGTTGACGCAGAACACGATGCCGATGATCGTCACGACTGCGCCGATGACGACGAGGAGGAGGATGCCGCCGGGGGCCTGTGCGAGGGTCGACGAGGCCTGCTGGGACGACTGGCCCGAATCGGAGCCCTGGCCGAAGACGAACTTGCCGAAGAGCACGGCCACTGCCGCGTACGTGATGCCCTGCGCGATCGCGAGGATGAAGTCCTTCCAGCGGTCGCGGCCGTGTTCGTCGCGAGGATCGTTCGAGCCGTGACCGCGCAGGGTGGCCGTGCCGAAGAACGCGTTGGCGAGGTTCCACAGGGCGAGCAGGGCGCAGCCGAGCATGCACAGCCACAGCAGCACCATGCCGAAGGGCTGGGAGGCCATCTGCTGCATTGCGCCGGACTGTTCGGCTTCGCCGCTCTTGCCGAGCGCGAGGCCGGCGGCGGTGGCGCCGAGGATGATGTGGACGAGTCCGTTGGCTACGAAGCCGACTCGGGCGACCCGTTCGAACCACTTGCTGTCAGCGGCGTTGACTGCCGCGTCGTCGGCCTTGCTGGCCGCCTTCTTCATCGTTGAGTCTCCAGTCACAGGACATATTCTGACACTGTTTCGCCCAAGTGTCATTGGCCCCAAAGGCACTATTCAGAGCCGGTGTGAGCGGGGGGGGTGGAGTGGCGGG
>NZ_SCMW01000059.1:0-19536 GCF_005502845.1 Brevibacterium sp. 2SA
CTTCGGGGCCCCCGCCTCGGCGGGCGCCCCGAAGACCTCGCCGACCTCCCCGTCGGATCAGGACCCCTACTCCGCCGAGGTGGGTCGCCTCGTCGTCCAAGGCGAGGACCGTCCGGGGATCGTCTCGAAGATCTCGACCCTCCTGCTCGACCACGGTGCGAACATCATCGACCTCGACTAGTACTCCTCGAATCCCGACGGGGGCAGCTTCACCCAGCGCACCGTCTTCCGGCTGCCGGATCTGCCCACGGTCAAGCCCAAGCTCATGGACGACCTCGGCGGGCTGCTCGATGACGAGCTGCACATGCGGTGGTCGCTGACGGAGGCGAACAAGCGCAAGCGGGTCGCGATCCTCGCCTCGACCTCGGACCACTGCGTCCTCGACCTGCTGTGGCGGCAGCGTCGCGGGGAGATCGAGATGAGCGTGCCCATGGTCATCTCCAACCACAATGTGCTCGCCGCCGACGTCCGGAACTTCGGCATCCCCTTCTTCCACATTCCGCTGAACAAGGACACCCGCGCCGAGGGTGAGGCCCGCGAGCTCGACCTGCTCCGCGGCAACGTCGACCTCGTCGTCCTCGCCCGCTACATGCAGATCATCTCCGAGGACTTCCTCGAGCAGGTCGGCGTGCCCGTCATCAACATCCACCATTCGTTCCTCCCGGCCTTCATCGGCGCCGCCCCCTACCGCAAGGCCAAGGAGCGCGGGGTCAAGCTCATCGGCGCGACCGCGCACTTCGTCACCGGCGACCTAGACGAGGGCCCGATCATCGAACAGGACGTCGTGCGCGTCGGCCACGAGGAGACCGCGGCCGACCTTGCCCTGCGCGGGGCCAACGTCGAACGCACCGTCCTCTCGCGTGCCGTGGCCTGGTGGTGCCAGGACAAGGTCGTCCGCGACGGACACACCACGGTGGTCTTCTGATGGCGGCACGCATCATCGACGGCAAGGCGATCGCCAAGCGGTACCGGGCGGAGACGGCGCGGCTCGTCGAGGAGTTCGCCGCCGAGGCGGGCCGCCGTCCCGCGCTCGCCACCGTCCTCGTCGGCGACGACCCGGCCAGTCAGGTCTACATCGGCAGCAAACGCAAGGCCGCGACCTCGGTGGGCATCGGGGACCGCCACCGGGAGCTGCCGGCGGAGGCGAGCGTCGAGGACATCGCCGGGGTGCTCACCGAGCTCGCCGCCGATGACGAGGTCTCCGGCATCCTCCTCCAGCTGCCGCTGCCGGGTGGGCAGGACGCCGCGGCGCTCATCGACCTCATCCCCCAGGCGTCCAAACGGCTTCGGCCTGCCCGGATTCCGCGTGATTCCGGGCGTCAGATCATGCAGAACACGTCACGGGATGCATGGATTGCATGATTCTGGTCCCCTTCTGGTCCCCCTCGTAGGCAAGCTCAGTTCGCGGCCAGAGCCGCGAGAGGCGCTACGGCGGCGTGGAACCTGTTGCCCACGAGCAGCACGACGATCTTGTGTCTGGCTCTGGAGAAGACCACGTAGAGGAGCCGACTTGTTGTGGGGAACGGTTCTGATTCGTAGCCCATGAAGTCTCCCTCCCGCAACACCACGACGGTTGCGTCGGCCTCGCGTCCCTTCGTCTGGTAGAGGTTCATTAGTTGAACCTCTCGCGGGCTCAGCGCCGAGTCCGTGAGCGCCGCGTAACTCGCCTCACGAGCTTCCGCACAGATCGCTGCAACCATCTGACGGTCATCGCGGGCGCTGCTCGTGCGTGCCGCTCGCGCGTACATCACCGAGAGCAGGGTTGCTGCTTGCTGCCAGGCGCCCGACTTCTGCGGTAGTCCGAGCGCGTCGTGTGCCGTCGCCGCTACCTCGATTACCTCCCGAATGGACCCCGCCTCGGAGAGACGCTCTCGAAGAGCGCTCAGGCGAGCTTGCAGGGTCGTGGGGCCTGAACCGTTCATCACCTGGTACGCGATGGGGGGCGCCTTCTGCCCACGTTGCGCGCTCGTCAGGAACACGGCTATCGCTTCGAGAACAATTCCCCAGGTGCCATCGCCGGTGTGGAATCGCGCCATCGCAGTCTGGGCGTCGAGGGCGGCGGCGAGCGCGTCACTGAGACCGGCAACTTCATGTTCGATCCCGTCGGCTTCAAGTGCATCCGAGAGAGCCGCGAGCATGTCGTTATGGTGCGTGAATACTGCCACGCCCATATCTTTCGCGGCTAACTCGCTAACGACCCGTGCGACGTGACTGGTCTCGTCGGAGAGTGGTATTCCGTCTTGGATGACCAGTCTTTCGTCCTGGATGGCGGCCGCGATGGCCTCTGAGTCGAACAGGCGTCCCCTGATGGCGTTGGCGACGGCCGGGATGATCCCGGAGGGGTCTCGGAAGGAGGTTTCTGGCAGCAGGATGGTGTTCTCTGTCCCAGCGGCCGAGCAGGCTTCATCGATGCGCTCCACTCTGACGCCGTCTTCGGCGAGGAACGTGTAGATGCACTGGTTCGGGTCGCCGAGCAGTATCAGCCTGCTGTCGCGGGCAATCAGCTGAAGGAGGTCTTGCTGCGCATCGCCGGTGTCCTGAAATTCGTCGACGATTACGAGGCCCCATCGGGTGCGAAGGTGTTCTGCGACAGCAGGTGCGGCCTGAGCGATTTCGAGTGTGAGCGGGATGAGCCTGCTGTATCCGATCTCGTGCTGGGCCAGCCCGAGCTTCTCGCGAGCGGGGCTGACGAGGACGGCGTCGCCGTGTCCGACCAGATTCCCGAATCTCCGGACCACGGAGAACGCGAGCGAGTGGAACGTCATGATGTCCACCTGGGAGCCTCGGCGGCCGAGAATCTCGTTTGCGCGGGAGGCTATGCGCGCCACCGAGGAACGAGAGAACGAGAGGAACAGGACCCGATCGTGGGGTTCGCTTTCTGCTACTCGTTCAAGATGGGCGTGAGCTGCGGCGAGCGCGCTGGTCGTCTTTCCGACACCCGCTCCGCCGAGCACGACAGTGAGTTCGGCCTGCGTCGCTACGACTCGCTGCTGCTCCGGGTTCTGCGGGGCGAATGTCATGGTAGATCAGGGATGTCGATGCGTCCGAGCGTATCGCCGCAGACTGCTTCGATCGCGGACCGCGCGATCGGCGGCTGTCGTGTCAGTGCGTGAGCCCAGGCTGCCCCTAGCCCCTGTTTCTTGATCACTTTCGTCGCGATGAGGTGGTCCGCGATGTCGTCGTCGCCGAGATCGGGTGGCAGGGCGGGCATGCCGAAGTCTTCCAGGGTCTCGACCGTCTCTCGGAGCTGATCTCCGGGTACGCCGCGGATGAGTGCGGCCTCCACGGCGGTGCGAGTGGGAAGCACGACGAGTTGTTCGATCATTCCTGCAAGGACTCCGACTGCTGGATCTTCGTGTCCTGGCTTGTCATTGTCGACGATCGCTCGGACGTGGAATCCGAGTTCAAGGGCGATCTCGGCAATGGCTGGGAGCCGGGTAACTCCTCCGTCTGACCCTGGCGGGGCGACCAGGCGGATGCCGTTAGCGGGGAGGCTGTGGTGCGGTTCGTTCGTCTTCCGGAAGAGCCGCGACGCGAGCGCGCCGTACCCCTCGACATCGAGCGGCCCCTCCAGGAGGACAACGGTTCTCGCGCTCAGCGCTGCGAGAAGCTGCTCCAGGATGAGCCTCCGGTTGACTCGGCCCGTCTTGTCCGTGACTGCAGAGAGCTGGTGCTGTCGTCTCTCGCCGTGGCTGACCGTGAGCCGAACCAGCTCACCGGGATCGAATGCTCGTACTACCTCAGGACGGCGCGTTGTGAGGATCGCTTGCCCTGCCGTTACGTGGATGAGCCGCGCCATGTGTTCAGATGACGATGCGTCAAGGCGATCTCCGAAGTCATCGCCGATGATGACGACGCCTGATTGTGCATCTCGCGCGGCTGCGATGGCTTCAGCGGCCGAGAGCACACTCTCGAGAGTCGACCCCTGGGAACGGACGGGAAGGGCCCCGGCCGCACCCATCGAGATCGCTGGTTGAAGCGCTCTGAGGAGGGCAGCCATAGAACCGTCATCCGCCAGAAAACTGATGTCGGCGGAGTCATCGATACCGAAGAGAGTCTGCGGTCCGGAATCAATGACCTTATCCAGAACGCTAGTGACCACCTCCGTCTCAGAGAACGACCCGGTTGCAGCATGGACGGCCGAATCCAGATCGGTGAGGGCGCTGTCCAGGCCACCAGGATCGGCATCAGCAAGGAGTGCTCTCAGGACTCCCTCTGCCCGCAGCTGGAGAGCCGGCGCACTGTCAACGAACTGGACAGGCAGAGACTCACGCTCGATCCGGCTCGCCTTCTTGAACACACCGGCAGCGGGATCACTTCGCGCCGGGTAATCGACCCAGTGCTCGCCGGTGTCCGTATCGAGGTCATATCGTGCGCGATAGCACAGACGTACGCCCAGAACCGCGTCGCCCGCGTTGCTTGGCGTGGCGATCTCCCCGGTTGCCCGGTCGAACGTTTCCAGATTCTCGCTGAGAAGAGTTTCGAGGTCCTCCCCGAGGTCGAGGAGAGTCACCTCTACCTCCGTCAAGGACTCTTCATCGCCGTCAGCAGGTCGGTAGACGTCGAGAGGATTCACGCGGGACCGAGTACTGCGGGCGTCGAGAACCCGGCGCAGGGCCTCGACGATGTCAGTGCGGCCCGCCTGCGGCTCACCTGCAAGCACCATGTTCTCTGGCACCACGAGCGCTGCATGGCGATAACCCCGGAAACGTCCGATACGGATGCGCGCGACCCTCATTGGCTACTCCTTGCATACCCCCCGATGCAAGCTGAGCGCTCGGCTCGCAACGGGAGGATGAGCGTGAATCAACGGACCTTCTCCCGCTCGGAACCGGCGGCTCCCATGCCTATCGTCCCACGGACTGTGGACAGTACCAGGCGGCGACGCACCATGGCCGTCCCGTGAAGACACGCGACGACAGGTTCCGTACAAGCGTCCGAAGTGGCAGCTCGGCCTCGTTTCCGTCTGGTTCCGCAGTTCACGCGACCACGCGGCGTCGCCGGCAGGCTGCATGGTTTGCATGACCGTGGTCCCGTGCCTGGGCGCCTGCCCGCGTCGAGAACTGTCACGGCGTCACGGGCGCCTATGGCAACCAGTTCGTGCGTTCGCGCGTCAGAGGAGCTTCGGTTGATGCGCCTCGACGTGTCTCAGCCCGATCGCGAAACAGCGCGGCTACAGTTAGGACTGAACGACAGCTCTCGTCCGTTCGGCACCGAGGGCGTAGATCGCCGGACGGATCATCGAGACGAGGCTGGACATGGCTTACGAGCAGCTACCCATCGTGGAGGTCGAGCTGAGCCGGCTCCTGCTCGACCTGGAGAACTACCGCATCCCGACTCGTCGCGACGATGAAGCCGGAGCCTTGAAGTATCTGTTCGCTTCCGAGGACGTCCTCGGCGCGGCGCGGCTGATCCTTCGCGACGGCTACTTCGACAACGAGGTGCCGATCGTGATCGCGGCGGAGTCACGGGACGAGCCGCCTTCGTACATCGTCCTGGAAGGCAACCGGCGCGTCAGCGCACTCAAGGCTCTCTACGACCCGACGATCGTGCCTGGTCACGAAGCCGAGGTTCGCTCACTGCTCAAGCGGTACGCAGTCGAGGCAGAAAACCTCCCCGAGCGAATCCGCGTGATCGTGGCGCCTGATCGCGCGACCGCCGCCCCGCACGTTGCCCGACTGCACACTGGCATCTCCAAGAAGCGGTGGAGCCGCGACCAACAAGCAACCTTCTACTACTCACTCGTGGACGACCAGACGACTGTGGAGGACGTCAAGGCGCAGTACCCCGATGTCGAGGTCGCAAGGTTCATGAAGATGGCTGTGATGCGACGCTTCCTTGCCGCTGCGCCATTCTCCGATCACACCCTCCGGCAGTACGCCGCCAGCGACGACTTGGCGATGTCGGCCTTTGAGTACGCGTACCGAAGTAAGGACATCGCGGCTGCGATCGGGGTGGAGTTCGATAGAGACGGCATGTTGCTTCCTCGGTCCTCAACTCCCGAAAAGATCGCGTCGAAACTTCCAAAGAAGAAGCTCGGTGCATTGGAGTATCTAGTCGGGGAGTTTCGCGCTGGAAGGCTCAACACCCGCTCTCCGGAGCTCAAGAAGCGTGATGACGCCTACCAGCCGTTCGTGGACCGTCTCAACGGTGTACCCACTACAGCAACGCCGACACCATCACCCGCCGCGCCCGCACCACCGACTCCGCCTGGACCGTCGCAAGGTGTCAGCCACGGAATGCCTCCAAGCGGTCCCGGTAGCGCGACCGGCGGGGCAACGCCACCCCAGCCTGAGCCTCCGAGCGGAGCAGGAAGCCGTGGACCGAACCATCCAGACACAAAGGACACGCTCGATCTGTCTGGCCTCGACTACGAGAACGCACCACTGAACCTCAAACTGCGCTACTTCGAGCTACGACGGATCAACCTGGGAAACTTGCCTATCGCGTCCGCGATCCTATTGCGCTCTGTTCTCGAAGCCACCATCAAGGTCCATTTCGAGGGCTCTGCAACGCCCGCGACAGGCGAGTTGAGTGCGGTTTTCAAAGTGGTCGCGCAAACCTATGGCTCGGAGAAGACTCTCAAATCGACCATCGGCGCCATACAGTCGGGAAACGCCCACAAACATGGCTCTATCCAGTGGTTCAATCTCATCGCGCACAGCGCAGATGCGTCAGTGACCGCAGAGGACGTTCGGCAGGCGTGGAAGGTGGTCAATCCGCTGCTCAGGCGCTTGTTGCGTCCGCCATTACAGTCTGCCCCTGCAACGCCTTGACCACACCGGCGACCGCGGGCGATGCAACGAGCAGTTCTTCGGCCTGCCCCGGATACCGCGCGGAGTAGGTCAGTTCCAAGCGGCATTGGAAGTGCTCGCGATACAGCTTCTCAATCAGTGGAGCCGTGTCATACGTCATGAGCCAGTGCGCCTTCTCCACCGTATTGACGATCGCCGCGAGGGCTGTGTGATCGCGCCCGTCGAACGCGTTGAGGTAGAGCTGAGACCCCGCCTGAACATAGGGCGGATCGATGTACATAAATGCTCGATCGTCCTGAGCGTAACGCTGGATCACTGTCCTGCCGTCAAGGTCTGAGACCGTGATCTGATCGGCCAAGCCTCCGATCGCAGTCAATCGTTCGATGAGCGTTTCGCGATTGAAGCGGGCGTCAATCTTGTATCTCCCTTCCTGCCGCTGACCGCCGATAACTCCGGCATTCAGAATCCCTGAACGATTGGTCCTGTTCAGAAAGAAGAAGGCGAACCCGAGGCGGAGTGAATCTCGCTCATCGCGCGATCTGTATATCTCTCGCTGCTTCTGCCATTCAGCGATCGTAAGTGGGACGGACGCAACCATTTCAACGAAGCTGGCATTGTCTCCGACCGCAGATTTCCAGAAGGCGTACACCGCAGGGTCAATGTCGTTGATAACCAGTTCTTCGACAATGCCCTCACGGAGCAACGCAATCCCAGCTCCCACGCCACCGGCATATGGCTCGATATAACGTGCGCGCTCGACCCTGAGAGCATCGATGATGTCGCCAAAGAAGCCAGCGAGCGCCGCCTTTCCTCCCGGATAGCGGAGCGGCGAGAGCGTTCCGTACCGACGTGACGCGACAACCCGCAGCGTGTCACTCATCAGGACTCCTTCCCCGCTCGATGCGCGGCGACTCGACAGCGAGCCGAGCAGAAGCGCGCATCACCTCGCCCGAGGAACGCCTGATCGCAACGCTCGCAGTTACGCCACGCCTTACGGCGACGTAGCCGCTCATGACGCAGCGCTCGATCAACGTCAGTGAGGCCCGCGTCGCTCAGGCTCGTGAAGTCCTGCATGTAACGGATACTACTCGTAACGACATCACAGAGCCATCGACACGCCGAATCGATGCGGTACACCGTGAAGGGACGCGCCAACCGAATGCGACTGTGTCGTGGTCAGTGCCCTATGGCGCGGTGGGCTCGCCTGCGCGTCACCGCGAGGACGGCACCGGTTGCCGTTCGCGACGCTCCCCCGCACGGACACTTATGAGCTGGATCAGACTGACGGGGCCGATCCAAAGGAACTTGAAGGCGTTCCAGACGAACACCAGGACCAGCAGGTAGAGCCAACCGGGACCCCCGTCGTTGATGATCGTGGTGCAGATCGCCGCGGCGTAGAAGTAGACCCCGGCGAGCAGCATCGCGGGGACGCCCCACTTCAGGCCGCGCCGTGTGCGGATCGCGTTGAGCAGCAGGTTCGTGGGTGCGTAGCGGAGTACGCCATAGCCTCGTGCGCTGAGCGCCACGGACGTCCGGAGCATTGCAGGCCTCTTTCCTCGTCATAGCGCGACGGTGTTCCGTCGTGGAGGCGGCTATGAACCGAGTGCCCGCGAAGGGCCGTCCCGAAGGACCCGCATAGTTTGCTGAACCTGCCTCGCTACCGAGTTTACGACTGTCCTATGGCAGAGGGAACCCCATCGGCAGGCGGGCGTGTACCTCGTCGGTGACCTTGGAGCGAGAGGACACCGATCATGGCCACGTTGGCGGAGCAGGTGCAGGGTGAGCGGATGGCGCGGGTCGCGTTGTCGATGATCGCCGAGCCGAACGACCCGATCACGGGGTACGTCCTGGCCCGTCACGGCGGGGTCGAGACGCTGCGGCTGATCGAGTCCGACGACGAAGTGCCCGGCCTGGCACGCGCCGACACACTGATGTGGCGCGAACGACTGACGGCGCGGGTCACACCCGGCCTGCTGGATCAGATGGCTCAGGCGGAGCGGCATGGATTCGGCACGCTCATCCCCGCCGACAAGGAATGGCCCGCCGGCCTGAACGACCTGAGCGATCGTGCGCCGTACCTGCTGTGGACTCGCGGTGCGGTCTCGTTCTTGATGACGGCGCTGAGCGATCGGGCCACGATCACGGGCGCTCGCGCTGCGACCGCCTATGGAGAGCAGGTCGCGGGCGAGCTGGCGGCGGGTCTTGCCGATGAGGAACGGGTCGTCGTCTCCGGTGGCGCCTATGGGATCGAAGGGGCCGCGCACAAGAGCGTGCTTGCCGCGAGCGGTCAGACGATCGCCGTTCTGGCCGGCGGGTTGGACCGCCCCTACCCGGCCGGGCACAGCGAGCTGCTGAATCGCATTGGGGATGTCGGCTTGCTGGTGAGCGAGCTGCCGCCGGGAGCCGCACCGACCAGACACAGGTTCCTGGCCCGCAACCGCCTGCTGGCGGCGCTCTCGGGTGCGACCGTGATCCCCGAGGCCGGTCCTCGGTCCGGGTCGATGACCACTGTCATCGCCGCACGCGAACTCAGCCGGGGCGTCGGTGCGGTGCCCGGCCCGGTGACCAGCGTCGCGAGCGCGGGGCCGAACGAACTCATCAAGCAAGGCTTCGCCTCGCTCGTCACCCAGCCCAGCGACGTGATCGACCTACTCGACGCCGACAGAACCCCGGACCGGACTGTGACGCGGCCCGAGGTCGGACGCGAGTTCGGGCACCGGCACCCGTCGCCGGGCACGCCGGGGCGCTCTCTCTGACGGCCGCCCTCGCTGGACGGGTTCACAAGCTCGGTGCGGGGCGTGATGTGGTCGCTGGCCGCACCGCATCAGCCGTCGTACCTTCGTGAGCGATCGCCTGGGCGCGGTTGAGGGCGGCGCGGGCGCGGATGGCGTCGATCTTCTGGCTGGTGCTCTCCGGCGTCGGGCCGAGCGGGGTCCGGTCGTCGGTGATGCCGTAGCGGTCGCGGTAGGCGGCGACGGTGCGAGCGGCACGCCACCACGCCGCCTTCTGCTTGTCGCCCCTCGGAGCCGCGCCGAGGTCGGCCGTCCACGGCTCCTCATCGGTGAGGTAGCCGCGGAGCACGGCGTCGGCGCGGCCTTCGATCAGCTCGCGGCGCTCGTCCAGGGCTCGCCGCATGTCGTCTGCCATCTGCCCGCCGGCGTGCGGGATCAGTCCGACGATCAGCCTCGGGGCCTTGCGGGTGCGGCCTGATCCGGCGGGCCGGGCGGTGGCGCGTGCCACGCGGGCGTGCAGGACGGAGGCGATGTCATCGGCATCGTCCAGACTCCGCGCGGCGACCAGCCGCGGGAGCAGCGCGTCGAGGTCGTGGTGGTTGGCCTCGGCGTGACGCAGCTCGGCCGACAGCGCGCCGTAGGCGTCGGAGCCGAGCACGTCTTCGATCTGCTCGGCGGTGATCCCGGACGCGGCGAGCAAGGTCGCCCAGCGGTCGTGCTGGGCGGCTTGCGCGATCGTGTCGTACTCGGCCGCGAGCGGCGCGATCGAGCCCCAGCGGTCCTGCTCGGCAGCGACCGTCTCGTGCGCAGACAGCTCGGCGCCGATGTGCTGCAACACGCCGTAGAGGATCGAGCGAGCGGTGACGTTCGGGTTGTCTCCGGGATGCGGCACCGCGTGTTCTGCGTCCTCTCGGTCGACGGTGACATAGGCGTGGTTGCTGTGGGCGCCGCGGGTCATGGAGACGTAGAAGTTCTCCCGCGTCGTGGTGGCGGTGACGACCGCGTGCGCGGTGTCGGTGGTGACGCCCTGGGCGCGGTGCGCGGTGATCGCGTAGCCGAGGTCCAGGTGCTCGGCCACATAGTCGGCCGGCAGGACGATCCCGCCGCCGAACCTGCGCCCGGCCGGGCGGATGCTGACCGACCCGTCCTCGCGAACTCCGGTGACGGTCCAGCGGGAGCCGTTGCGGACCCAGGTTCGGCCGTTGCGGAGCCGCCGGTCGTTCTCGCGGGTGATGACCAGATCGCCCTCGGAGACCGCGGTGCCGTCGCGCAGCGGCAGTTCGCGGGTCGGGTTTACGGTGCCGTCGATGATCCGATCCGCCCGCGCTCTGGCGTTCAGCTCGGTGACGGTCGCGTGGGTCTCGGTCACCAGGATCGACGCCCGCCCGGCAGCAAGATCGGCCCGCCATTCTGTGTAGGCGGCGTCGATCATCGCTTCCTCGTCGCCGCCGGTGATCCGGCCGTGCTCGATCAGGGCGTCGATCGCCTCGGCACGGCCGTGGCGTAGCTGGAGCGAGGTGGTCTTCTCCCATTCGTTGGTGAAGCGGTGCAGATCGGTCAGCTCGGGGGCGTCATCGCGGGCGTGCACGAGCATGGCGAAACTGCCGCCGGCGCCGGGTGATTGGAGCTGGCCCCAGTCGCCGACCAGGAGGACTTTCGCGCCGGCCTTCTCGGCTTCGTGGGTGAGCCGATCCAACGACATCGTGCCGGCCAGGCTCGCCTCGTCGATGATGACGAGCTGCCCGGCCGTGAACGTAGTCCCGTACATGAGGTGGTTCTGCCACCACTTCGCCGTGTTCTCCGTGGCGATGCCGAGGTCATCGGCGAGGACCTGCGCGGCGACCGCCGAGGGGGCGAGCCCGATCACCGACCCTGTGCCGTGCTCCTTCTCCCACGCCCTGCGGAGCCCGTTCATCGCCGTCGTCTTCCCGGCCCCAGCCGGGCCGACCAGCACGTCCACGACCCGACCGGAGACCGCGATCGCGGCAAGGGCCGCGGCCTGATCCTCGCCGAGCACCCGGCCGCGTGCGTCGGGCTTGCGGGCGATCCTCTCAACCGTCTCCAACGGCACCACCGGCCCGGCCGTTGTGGCGGCACGCGCCAGGAGTCGGTCTTCGGCGGCCAGCAGGACTTCGGATGAGAACAGGGTCGAGGCGTGCGGCCGGAACCGAGAGGTGCCGTCCACGCGGCGGAACTGCAACGGGCTGGACGCCAGCTCCGGCGGCGTCAGCCGCAGCGAAGCGTGCTCGGCGGCATCGACCACGAGCCCGGTGATCGCCTCCCGGTCCTGGATGCTGGCGAACCGCCACCCCATCAACTGCCGGGATGCTTCGGCATGCAGGTTCCAGCGGGTCCAGGTCGAACGCTTCTCGCCCACCGTCTCCATCACGGTCTGCCCGACCTCGCGCACCACATCCAGCGGCACGTCGTCGGCGCGCAGCACCCGCCGCGGTGCGTCTGCGGTGGATGCGGTGAACGTGCGCGCCCAGCCGTTCGCGTCCCGGCGCAGCACCCGGCCGGCGCGCTGCCGCCACTCGGCGGTGAGGTCGGCCAGCGACCGGACCTGCTTCTCCGGCCTCGTGGCGAGCGTCGCCTGCGCCCGAAGTTTCAGCACCGTTCGCGCGGAGGGCTGCCTGCCGTGCTTGGCGACGTACCCGGCGATGAGGCGGTCTTTCTCGGCCTCGATGTGTCGGGACCGGGTGGAGAACTCGGTCACCAGCTCGTCGGGCACGCCCTCGATTTCCCATGCCGGGTTCCGGTCCCTGCCCCGTTCGCGTGCTTCCCATTCGACGCCGAGGACGCGGGTGAGCTGGTCGGCCAGCGCGGCGTTGTAGAGCTCGGAGACTGCGACGACCACGGAGTGCATCGGCCGGCCGGCGAGGGTCCGCCAGCGGCCGTCCTGCACGGTCAGGACCTTGTTGCTGACGACGACGTGGGTGTGCAACTGCGGGTCGCCCGCACGGCTGTCGTAGTGATCGAATGCCGCGGCCACGACACCGGCGACGTCGACGTGCGCAACCGCGCCGTCCGGCCCGGTTGCACCGACGCGGGTTGCGGCAACCTCGCGTTCGAGGAACGCAACCAGCTCTGCAACCGCCGCATGATGGGCGTCCGCGATCAGGGCTTGGGTGCCGGCGTCCGCGACCGCCCAGATCGTGGAGACTGACTTGGGCACGCTGAATGTGAAGTCGTAACCGGCTACTGCGCGGCGGGTGCCGCGCTCGGCTTCCTCCGCCTCGATCGCGGCCACTTCCTGCGCTCGAGTCGCCGGCCCCAACTCGGGGTCGAGGGCGTCGACGCGCTGCTTGATCCGCTCGGTGATCGACGCGAACTGCTGGTAGGCGCGGCCCAGCGGCTCGCCCGTGATCGGGTCATGGCCCATCCCGACCAACAGCGCGAGCTGAGCTTCAGAGACCTGCCCTCCCTCGACCAGGTCGCCGTGCCCGAGACGACCCAGCCCCGAGCCCATCCAGAAGCCCGGCGGCGTGCCCGCCTCCGCGTAGTAGCGGGTCAGCGGCGTGCTCAGGCTCCGGTCGCCGTCGCCCGCGGCGATGGACTTCAACAGGTACTTGTATCCATCGCCCGCGCTCATCACGCGCATCGAAACCGTCACCTCGGCTGCTCCTTCCGGCCGCGCTCGGAGAGCAGGTGAGCCCGCGAGACCGGTCGCATCAGATGCGACAAAGCCCGAAACGGCCTCGTCTGAAAGACGTGTGATGGCTCGGTGGGCCGGCGAACGAGAGCTGGCGGCGCCGCCTGAGTCACGGATTCCGAAGTACGCGGGGGTGGTGCGCCGCGCGCGGGTCACGGCATCGGCGACGAGGCAAGCGGTGGCGGTTCGAGTGGTCGCGCACCTGGTCGCTGACCAGCCCGGTGGTGACCTCATGCGTGAAGTCCGACCGGGATCACCCGTCAACCGGAGCCCTCATGCACGACCCTCACGACCGGACTCGCCCACTCAGGGTCGGATCACTGTTCTCCGGGTACGGCGGTCTCGACCTCGCCGTCGAACATGCCTTGGATGGCGAGACGATCTGGTTCTCCGAGAACAACGAACACGTCTCCCGCATCTTCGCCCACCACTGACCCGACGCCCCCAACCTGGGCGACATCACCACCATCGACTGGCGCACCGTCGAGCCGGTCGATGTTCTCTGTGGAGGCTTCCCCTGCCAGGACGTCTCGACCGTGGGCAAGCGCGCCGGCCTCGCGCCCGGCACCCGCTCCGGGCTCTGGTCGTACATGGCCGCCGCGATCGACGCGCTGCAACCCCAGCTCGTCGTCATCGAGAACGTGCGCGGCCTGCTGTCCTCACCCGCCGTCCGCGCACCCCTAGAAGAAGACGACGATGCGCATAGCAATCCCGACCACGCAACCCCCGGCGATGCAGCCCTTCGCGAAGTGGAACCCGACCCGTGGGGTCTGGGAGACCTCGCAGCTCGACCTCTCCGGGCAGTCGGCGCCGTTATACGGAGCGGGTGGTTATGTCTACCGGCCTGGGTGGGCGAGCCGCTCGGTGAGTCCGTAGCGGACGGTGGGTCACTCGCTGTCGAGGATGGAGAAGACGACGGTGTCGCGGATGGTCCCGTTCTCGAAGATGGTGTGGTTGCGCAGGATGCCGTCTTGTTTCGCTCCGAGCTTGGCGATCGCGGCGCGTGATTGGTGGTTGTGCCAGTGCGCGCGGAACTCGACAGCGATGCACCCGAACGCGTCGAAGGCGCGTTCTAGGAGAAGCAGCTTCGCGGCGGGATTGATGCGCGTGCCCTGCACCTCACGTCCGATCCACGTCGAGCCGATCTCGAGGCGCCGATTGGCGGGGTCCGGGTTGAGGTAAGTGGTCATGCCGACGGCTTTGCTTGTGGTCGGGTCGATGATTGCCCAGGGCGCGATCAAACCCTCTGCGTGGCGCGCGAGTCGACGCTCGATCTCGGCTGACATGGACTCGGGTGAGGGGATGTGGGTGAACCATGTTTGCCAGAGGTCGTCAACGCTGACGGCCTTGACGAGGTCGTCGTGATGCTCGGCGCTCAAGGGCTGCAACTCGACGTACTCGTTCCTCAGTACCGGGACATCCGTATAAGACACACTCCCAACGGTAATCGGCTGCGGCGGGGTCAACATAACGACGCGCGTCAGCGAAGAGGTTCGCTTGATCTGACCGGGCAGTCACACCGACTGCCCGGTCAGATCAAGGAGGATCACGATGTCGAAGTATCGGGAACGTCGCCGCGGCGACACTCAGCAGGTGTTGGAGGAGTTCGAGGACTGGCTGCCGCGGGAACGGTCCGTGCAGGAGGGCACTGCACGGGTCTACGCGGATCGGGTCGTCGGGTTCCTCGCCTGGCTGCCCGCACCGGTCGAGGAGTCGCTGCGGACTTTGACGCCGGCGACGGTGATGGAGTGGGTGAATCTCGCGGCGAAGCGAGGGCAGAAGCCGTCGACGCTGCGGAAGCAGTTGGTGATGCTGCGCTCGTTCCTGCGCTTCTGTCACCGCACCGGCAGGGTCGGGCAGGACTTGGCCGGGGTCGTCCCAAACGCTGCCGGGTGGCGCCTGTCTTCGATCCCGGACCCGGTGCCCGAGGGCACGGTCCAGGAGCTGCTGGACAGCCTCGATTTGCAGGCGCCCAAGGGGCTGCGGGATCGGGCGATCCTGCTGCTGCTCACCGGCCTCGGGCTCCGTGCTGGAGAGATCGCCGCGCTGAGACTTGGCGACATCGGTTGGCGCACCGGCACGATCCGCATCCGTGGTAAGGGCGACCGGGCTGACGAGTTGCCGTTGCCGGACGAGGTGGGTCGCGCGTTGGAGGAGTATGTGCTTCACGGTCGGGGCGGCAGGGCTGGCTATGACGAGGTGTTCTTGACGATGTTCGAGCCGGTGCGCCCGGTCGCACCGAACGGGATCGGCAAGATCGTGCGGATGGCCTGCGCCAGGGCAGGGATCACGGAGTTCGGGCCGCACCGACTACGGCACACCTTCGCGACCGGGATGCTCGCCTCCGGCGCGACGCTTCAAGAGGTTCAAGGGCTGCTACGGCACGCACAGCTGCGGACCACCGCGATCTACACCAAGGTCGACCACGCACGGCTGACACGACTCGTTCCGGAATGGCCGGCTGCGGCTGGGGGCAGGTGGGGACGATGAGCGCCCTGCGGGATCTGCTGGACGACTATCTGACGACCAGGCGGGCGCTGGGGTTCACGCTCGCCGTTCCCGGCCGGGTGCTGGGCGAGTTCGTGGACTTCATGGACGACGCCGGCGAAACCACGATCCGTCACGATCTCGCGGTCTCCTGGGCTGCGCGGTTCTCCCGCGGCACGGTGCTCGCCCGGTTGAACACGGTCCGGCAGTTTGCCGAGCACATCGCCTCGTTCGACCCGGCCACCGAGGTCCCCATCCTCGACGGGAGACCCTACGTGAACCACCGCCCGCGACCGCACATCTACACGTCGGAGCAGATCGACACCCTGCTACGCGCGGCAGGACGGTTGACCCCAGAGGTTCGCGCCGCGACCTGGCAGACGCTGCTCGGACTACTGACGGTGACCGGGCTGCGGATCAGCGAGGCCCGCGGCCTCAACGACGCTGACATCACCTCGGATGAGGATGGTGATAACGGATGGGTGCGGGTGACGGAGTCGAAGTTCGGCAAGTCCCGCATCGTGCCGGTTCACGCCACCACGATGCGCGCGATCGACGAGTATCAACGGCTGCGCGACAAGCGATTCCCCGTCAGGCGGACCGAGGCGTTGTTCGTCACCCGGCGCGGCGACCGGCTGGCGACCTCGACCAGCGGGCAGGCCTTCCGACAGATACGCGACCTGGCGGGAATGACCGGCACCACGACCGAGGCGGCGGCACGGTTGCATGACTTCCGGCACTCGTTCGCGACGAACACCCTCATCGGACACATCCGCGCCGGTGGTGACGTCGAGCAGATGATGCCGGTCCTCTCGGCCTGGCTCGGACACATCAGCCCTGTCTCGACCTACTGGTATCTGCAGAACACCCCCGAGCTGGCCGCCGCACTCGGGGCCTGCCTCCCGGCGATCGGGGCTGATGATGAGTGATCTCGCGCCGCTGCTGCAACGGTTCTTTACCGACAAGCTCGACGGACAGATGAACGCGAGCGTCCACACCAAGGCCGCCTACGCCGACACCTTCCGGCTCCTGCTCCTCTATGCCCAGCAACGCACCGGCACCGCCCCGTCAGCGTTGCGACTGGTGGACCTGAACGCGGACATGGTCGGCGGGTTCCTCCAGCATCTGGAAGACGAGCGCGGCAACTCCGCCTCGACACGCAACGCGAGGCGGGCGGCGTTGCGATCGTTCTTCACCTATGCCAGCTATCGGGCACCGGACGCGATCGCGACGATCAGCCAGGTGCTGGCGATCCCCGCGAAACGCACCAAGACGACCATCGTGTCCTTCCTCACCCGGGCAGAGGCTGAAGCTCTCATCGCCGCCCCCGACACGACCACCTGGATCGGCAGGCGCGACCGGCTCCTGCTGCACCTGGGCATCCAGACCGGGCTCCGCGTCAGCGAACTCATGAGCCTGCGCGTCGGGGACATCGAGATCGGCCCGCACAGCCAGCTCCGCTGCCTCGGAAAAGGACGCAAACACCGGGTGATCCCGCTCCAGAAACCCACCGTCCGCCTGCTGACCGCCTGGCTCAACGAACTCGACGGCATCCCTGCGACGCCGCTGTTCCCGACCAGCACCGGGACGGCGTTGAGTCGGGCGGCGATCGCGAAGCTCCTCGCCCGGCACATCCAGGTCGCGTCCGAGCGCTGCGCGAGCCTGAGAGAGAAAAACGTCACCCCGCACACCCTGCGGCACACCTGCGCGATGATGCTCCTGCACGCCGGGATCGACACCGCCAGCATCGCGCTCTGGCTCGGCCACGCCACCATCCAGACGACCCAGTCCTATCTCCACGCCGATCTGGAGCTCAAGCGCCGGAGCCTGGACCGACTCCCCGCGATCGGCGACAGGCCACCAGCCCGCTACCAGGCGTCGGACGCTCTCATCGCGTTCCTCACCGATCGCTGACAGCCCACGGTTATGCCGACCGGAGTCGCTGCTCACGCCGAGAGCCCAGACCTCTAGCGATCCGGTCGGCATAATCACCCGCTCCGCATAACGGCGCTTATGCGGAAGTTCGCATAAGCGCCGTACTCGGCGATCTGGCCGACCTGCGGTATGACACGCAATGGATCGGCCTACCAGCGTCCCTTGTCGGCGCTCCTCATCCCAGGCTTCGCGTCTTCATCCTCGCCCGCAGCCGGGGCACTGTTCAGGACGCCGCTCGCCACGGACTCGACTCGTGGCGGCGAGTCACTGGAACAGGTGAGGGCGAGGCGGGGGACGATCGCGCTCTCGCATCAGATCATCGACCTCGCGCTAAACGGGCCGACTGGCTTGCAGAGCAAGAGCAGCGAACCCGAGATGCTGTGGTTCCTGATCGAGGACATCTTCGCCGCTGGGGACGCTACGCCCGCGCCATCGCCCGATGGGAGCATGTGACAGGACGAATCGCGCCAGCGCTGCTAGACAGGACTAGTGGACCGCGGCCGTCGCCCGAGTTCGTGGAGTGGTTGATGGGTCTCCCCAGTGGTTGGATCACTGATCCGATCCATCAACTCACGGCTAATCAGCAGATCGCTGCGCTCGGCAACGGCGTTCTTCCGCTACAAGCGCTCTCGGCGATGCGCGTCGGCGCACTCGTGCAGGCCGATGCTGCTTCGTTGGCTGGAGTCCAGCACCCGATGGTGTCGCGAGGATGCACGGTCTCGCAGGAGGAGGAAGGCGAGGACGAGAAAGCCGGCGAGAGTGCCTGAGACGATCAGCGTGTTGATCGACTGCGCCAACATGACGGCGGCGGTGAGCCCGTCCCGGAGCTCAAGTTCGGCGATCATGAGTCCGGGTTCGTCCGCGGGTAGTGCGGCCAGCGTGGCGCCGTTCGGGGCGAGTACCTGGCTAGTGCCGGTGGTGGAGAGGTTGACCACGCTGCGGCCGGTCTCGATGGCGCGCATGCGCGCGAGCGCAAGCTGTTGCAGGTTCTCATCGGTGCCGCGGAAGTCGGCGTTGTTCGTCTGGAACATGAGCACCTGGGCACCGCTGTTCGCGGCTTCGTGAATGACATCATCGAATGCCACGTCGAAGCAGATCGCCAGTCCCACCTCTACGCCGTCGACCTCGATGGCGGGCGTGTCGACGCCGGCGGCGTACTCGCGTTCAAGGAGGTCTACCAGGCTGGGCACGAGCGCGCCGTAGAGCCACCGGTCGGGCACGTACTCGCCGAAGGGGACGGGATGGCGTTTGGCGTGGGTGGCCATCGGCCCGTTCGAGGTCCAGAGGAAGGAAGTGTTGTAGACGAGGTGGCCGTCTGCCGCGGCGGCATTGAGCAGGATCGGCGCATCGTATCGGGCGGCTGCATCGTCGAGCGCGTGAGCGGTGGCCTCGTCGGCGAGGGGATCACTGTCGACGCCGCCCTCGGGCCACAGCACGACGTCGACCTGTTCGTCTTCGAGAGGGGCGGAAGCGGCGAGCTGCGATTCCAGGACCGCGCCCGGTTCGTGCTCATCGACGTACGCGGCGGGGCCGTTGCCCTGCACAGCGCCCACCCGGATGGTGCCTGCGTGACTGGTCGGGAACTGCGGCACCAGGACCATCACCGCTGCGAGACCGAGCGCAGGGATCGGCGCCGCCCACGAAGCTAGAGGTGTTCTTGGGCGCTCGGTGGCGTTACCGCGTGCCGGTTGCGCGCGCACGATCCAACGGAGTGCTTCGATCGCGGCGGCGCACACGGCGACCATCAGGAAGCCCGGGCCGGAGACGCCGACCCATGACGCGATCGGCGCGATCGGGCTTTCCGATTGGCTCATCGCCACCCGTCCCCACGGGAATCCGCCGTAGGGCCAGGAGCCCATGATGAGTGGGGTGTGACACTTCTCGTAGACAGTCGTTACCAGGAAGGCACGACAGGGAATCATGTCTACGAATCGCAGGACGTTCACGCCGGAGTTCAAAGCCGACGCGGTCCAGT
>NZ_SCMW01000005.1:0-143210 GCF_005502845.1 Brevibacterium sp. 2SA
CCCTGACCCTCACCCCGCGGACCCCGCTCACCCGGCGCCGCCCGCGTCGCGCCACCACCTCGGCGCTCCAGGACATCCACACCGCATTCGACACACCCGCCAGGAGACCACGATGACCGCGACCGCCAGCGACGCCGGTGAGACGATGAGCCTCGATGAACTGCGCGCTCATCAGCTGACCAACCTCACGACCACGGTGTCCACCGTCTACGAGAAGGTCCCCTTCTACCGGAAGGCCTTCGACGAGCTCGGCATCACTCCCGCAGACATCACCAGTCTCGACGACATCGCGAAGCTGCCGTTCACGAGCAAGCAGGACCTGCGGGAGAACTACCCGTTCGGACTCTTCGCCGTCCCCCGGGAGAACGTCGCCCGCATCCACGCGTCCTCGGGGACGACCGGACTGCCGACCGTCGTCGGATACACGCAGAACGACCTCGACGTGTGGAGCGACCTCATCCGCCGCTCGATCATCGGCGCCGGCGGACGCCCCGGCCAGATGCTCCACAACGCCTACGGGTACGGACTCTTCACCGGCGGACTCGGCGTCCACGGCGCCGAACGCCACGGCTTCACCGTCGTCCCCATCTCCGGCGGACAGACCGAGCGCCAGGTCCAGCTCATCCAGGACTTCCAGCCCGACATCATCACCGCCACCCCGACCTACCTGCTCACGATCCTCGACGAATTCCACCGGCAGGGCATCGACCCGACCTCGACGAGCCTCAAGGTCGCGATCTGCGGCGCCGAACCGTGGACGGACGAGATGCGCCGCGAGATCGAGAAGTCCTTCGACATCGACGCCGTCGACATCTACGGCCTCTCCGAGGTCATGGGCCCCGGCGTCGCCTGCGAATCCGCAGTGACCAAGGACGGCCCGACGATCTGGGAGGACCACTTCTACCCCGAGATCGTCGACCCCTTCACCGGCGAGGTGCTGCCCGACGGCGAGGAGGGCGAACTCGTCTTCACCTCCCTGACGAAGGAGGCGCTGCCGATCATCCGCTACCGCACGCACGATCTCGCGAGCCTGCTGCCGGGCACCGCCCACCCGAACTTCCGCCGCATCTCACGCATCACCGGCCGCTCCGACGACCTCATCATCATCCGCGGCGTCAACGTCTACCCCGCCAACGTCGAGTCCGTGCTCTTCGAGTTCGAGCACCTCAGCCCGCACTTCCAGCTCGTCCTCACCCGCCCGGGCCGAATGGACGAGGTGACCGTCGAGGTCGAGTGCCGCGACGGCGTCGGCGCGGTCGAACGCGAGGGGCTCGGCAGCCGCGTCGCCGCGCGGATCAAGGAGCGCCTCGGCGTCTCCTCGACCGTCGACGTCAAGGATCCCGGGTCGCTGCCGCGCTCGGTCGGCAAGCTCAAGCGCATCATCGACCATCGCGAGAACATCCGCTGAGGCCGGGTGTGACCCGTGTCGCGGCGGCGGCAGCGTCTCGCTGATTAGACTGGTGCGCATGTCCAAGAGCCCGTCACCTGCGCAGACTCCGCCGACCTCGGCCGGAGAGGCCGTCGTGCCGTCGGCTGCCGGCGGGGATCCTGCCGCTGAGGCGGCCGGTGCGAATGCCCCGGGTGGGGCTGGTGCCGCCGGTGGGGCTGGTGGTGCCATCGTCGCCGAGGCGACCGCACAGTCGCGTCCGCGCCGTGGCCGTCCCGGCTACGACCGGGAGACGCTCATCAACAAGGCCACCGAGGTGTTCGTCCTCCGCGGCTACGACGGGACGTCGATGGACACCGTGGCCCGCGAGCTCGGGATCACGAAGTCGGCGATCTACCACCATGTGAAGTCGAAGGAGGAGCTGCTGCGGCTCGCGATCAACCGCGGCATCAGCGCCCTCGATTCGGCGGTCGAGACCGAGAGCCGGCGCACCGGCACCGACGCCCTCGAGCGTCTGCGGCTCGCCGTCCACGCCAGCGTCCTCATCCTCATCGAATACCACCACTCCGTCACTCTGCTCCTGCGGGTGCGCGGCAACTCCGAGGTCGAACGCGAGGCCCTCGAACAGCGGCGCGGCATCGACGACAAGATCCGCGCCCTGGTCGCCGAGGCGATCGCCGAGGGCGGCATCCGCGCGGACTTCCCGCCCGGCCTCGTCACCCGCCTGCTCTTCGGGATGGTCAACTCGATCACCGAGTGGTACCGCCCCGGCTATCCTGTCGACCCCGAGACCATCGCCGAGGCAGTGACGGCGATGGCGTTCACCGGCCTCGAGGCCCCACCCCCGACGTGAGAGGCCCCGAACCCGCCGACTTCCGGTCGCAGAGTGTCGATGACGGGCGCGCAGATCGACACTCTGCGACCGGAAGTCCGAGACACGAGCCTCACCGAGTCACGCGCCGCGACCTTGCCCAGTGAGCCTTGCCTGAGGGCGTACTCTGACAGGGTGACTTCTCGCATCCTGTGGATCGCCGTGCTCGCCTCGTTCGTGGCGTTCCTCGACGGCACAATCGTCAACGTCGCTCTGCCCGCGATCGACCGTGAGCTCGGCGGCGGGCTCGTCACCCAGCAGTGGGTCGTCGACGGCTACTTCATCACGCTCGGGGCCATCATGCTCGTCGCCGGCTCGATCAGCGACGCCTACGGTCGCAGCCGAGTGATGGTCATCGGCCTCATCGGGTTCGGCATCGCCTCGGTGATCATCACGCTCGCCCCGGACCCGCTCATCCTCATCATCGCGCGGATGCTCCAAGGTGCTGCCGGCGCCTTCCTCGTCCCGAGCTCGCTCGCGCTCATCAGCGCCCACTTCTCCGGTGCGGCCCGCGCGAAGGCCATCGGCACGTGGACCGCACTGACCACCGGCGCGATGATCGTCGGTCCGCTCATCGGCGGCGTCCTCGTCGACTTCGCGAGCTGGCGGTTCGCCTTCCTCATCAACGTCATCCCGATCGCCATCACACTGTGGCTGCTGCGCAAAGTGCCCGATCCGCCCCACCGTCCCGACGCGCGCATCGACATCCTCGGGGCGATCCTCTCGATCCTCGGCCTCGGCGGCCTCGTCTTCGGCCTCATCGAACAGCCGCGGCTGGGGTGGGGCAATCCGCTCATCCCGATCACCCTCCTCGGTGGGGCCGCGCTCTTCCTCCTGTTCCTGCTGCGCCAACGGCGGGTCAGCGACCCGATCCTGCCCCTCGATCTCTTCCGGGCCAGGAACTTCTGGGTCGGCAACATCACGACGACGCTCATGTACGGAGCCCTGTCGCTCAACGGCTTCGTCGTCGCCATCTACCTCCAGGAGGAGGCCGGACTGACGGCCACGGCCGCCGGTCTCGCGAGCCTGCCGACGACGATCATGATGATCCTCTTCAGCTCCACGAGCGGTCGCCTGGCCGGACGCATCGGTCCGCGGCTGTTCATGGCGCTCGGACCGATCCTCATGGGCGTCGGGTCGCTCATGCTGCTCCTCGTCCGCGAGGACTTCAACTACTGGTGGCAGGTGCTGCCGGCGATGATCGTCTTCGGCCTCGGACTCGCCGCCACCGTCTCCCCGCTGACCTCGACCGTCCTCGGGGCGATCCCGGAGGAGCGCAGCGGCATCGCCAGTGCCGTGAACAATGCGATCTCGCGCGTGGCCGGGCTCATCACCATCGCCATCGTCGGCGTCATCGTCGGCGGGGCCATCGATCTCACCGGCTTCCATCGTGCCGCCGTCTTCGTCGCGATCCTCCTCATCATCGGCGGGCTCGTGTCCCTGGCCGGCATCCGGAATCCGGCCGTCCCCGCCGAGGACGAAGCGCGCACCTGAGCATCCCCGCCGGCCCTCACTCCTTCGCGACGAGGGTGAGGACGTCGTAGTTCGCGACGGGCTCGCCGTCCTGGTTGACGACCTCGGCGTCCCAGCGGACCTCACCGTATTCGTCGGTCTCGCGCGGGGTGATCCGCTTGGCGGTCAGCGTCACCTTGAGCTTGTCACCCGGGGAGACAGGCGTGACGAAGCGCAGGCCTTCCAGCCCGTAGTTCGCGAGCACCGGACCGGGATCCGGCTGGACGAAGAGGCCGGCGGCGAAGGAGACGATGAGGTACCCGTGGGCGACGCGGCCCGGGAAGAACGGGTTGGCCGCCGCGGCCTCCTCGTCGGTGTGCGCGTAGAAGGTGTCCCCGGTGAACTCCGCGAAGTGCGCGATGTCCTCGAGCGTGACCTCCCGCCACTCCGATTCGAGGGCGTCGCCGATGCGCAGATCAGCAAGGGACTTCGTGAACGGATGGTCGCCGAGGTGGCGCTCCGCTCCCGTCACCCATTCCCCGCCGATCGCGGTGAGCATGTCCGGGGAGGCCTGGACGGCGGTGCGCTGCATGAAGTGCGTGACGCCGCGCAGACCGCCCATCTCCTCGCCGCCGCCGGCACGGCCGGGCCCACCGTGGACGAGGTTGGGCAGCGGGGACCCGTGACCGGTCGACTCCTCGGCGTCATCGCGGTCGAGGACGAGGATGCGGCCGTGCCACGGTGCGACCGAGCGGACGAACTCCGCGGCGAACGCGGGATCGTGGGTGACGACCGAGCCGACGAGGGACCCGCGCCCGCGCGCGGCGAGGTCGACCGCCTCGGCGAGGGTCGAGTACGTGATGAGCGTCGTCACCGGACCGAAGGCCTCGATGTCGTGGACGGCGTCGACCCAGGGGTCGTCGGCCTGGAGGACGGTCGGGGCGATGAACGAGCCGCCGAGCTCGGCAGCGAGGGCGTCGGAGGCTTCGCGGCCGCCGGTGAGGAGGTGGGCGCCGCCGGCGACGATCTCATCGACGGCGTCGAGGACGTCTCCGCGCTGTTTGTCGGAGATGACGGGGCCGAGCTTCGTCGACCTCTCCCGCGGGTCGCCCGCGGTGACGGTGGCGAGCTTCGCCGTCAGGGCCTCCCCGACCGCCTCGGCGTGCTCGGCGGGAACGAAGGTGCGGCGGATCGCGGTGCACTTCTGCCCGGCCTTGACGGTCATCTCGGCGATGACGCCGTCGACGAAGAGATCGAACTCCGGGGTGCCGGGAGCGGCATCGGGGCCGAGCAGGGAGAAGTTGAGCGAGTCGGCCTCGGCGAAGAAGCGGGTGCCGCGCTCGGTGACGCAGCTCAGCGACGCGAGGCGACGGGCGGTGCCGGCCGAACCGGTGAACGCGATCGTGTCCTGTTCGGCGAGTTCGTCGAAGAGCGGGGAGATGTCGCCGGTGACGAGCTGGATCGCTCCCTCGGGCAGGAGTCCGGAGGCAATGATGTCGGCGACGACGGCGCGGGTGAGGTGCGCGGAATCGGTCGCGGGCTTGACGACGACGGGGACACCGGCGACGAACATCGGGGCGAACTTCTCGAGCATGCCCCACACGGGGAAGTTGAACGCGTTGATCTGCAGCGCCAGACCCTGGCGGGAGGTGAGGATGTGGCGGCCGACGAAGGTGCCGTTCTTCGACAGGCGCTCGACATCGCCGTCGAGGAGGACCGTCGAGTTCGGCATCTGACGGCGTGCGACGCCCGAGTAGGTGAAGAGCGTGCCGATGCCGCCCTCGATGTCGACGAACGCGTCGCGCTTCGTCGTGCCGGTGGTGAACGAGATCTCGTGGTAGTCCTTCGCGCTCTCCATGAGGTGCGCGCCGAGCTGCTTGAGGATGACGCCGCGCTGGTGGAACGTCAGCTTCTGCAGGGCGGGGAGGCCGACGAGGCGCGCGTGGTCGGCGACGGCGGTGAAGTCGATGCCGTCGGAGGACACGCGGTGGAGCAGCTGCCCGTTCGTCGCATCGCGGACATCGCGTGCCCCGGCGGTGTCGGCCGGAGTGTGCCAGGTGCCGGCGGCAAAGGAGCTCAGGGTCTCGGTCATAAGGTCTCCCGCATTCTCGACGCTCGGGGCCGCTCGTGCCCCGTCGCCGCTGTCGACTGTTCAGCGCCCGGATCCGCACCCGGGCGCGGCCCGGAGGTGATGGTTTCCGAACCTGGCCCGGAATGTGTGTCCGAGCTCACCGATCAGTCCATATACTAACCAATCGGTCGGTAATTGTCATCGGCGGTCCCGCGGGTGGTGCGGGTCACCTCGGTGGACTATGATCATCCGTATTAACTGACCAAACAGTCACCAAAGGTCGCCTCCCTGCCGCTCACCGCAGAACGACAGGCAGCGTGCGACCAGCGGGCCCCGGATTTCAACGGAGAGATCACCCATGTCCACCGCGACACAGCCGATCACCCGCGAGGAGCGCAAAGTCCTCGCCGGCACCCTCGTCGGCACCACCATCGAGTGGTACGACTTCTTCATCTACGCGCAGGCCGCGGGCCTCATCCTCTCGGTGCAGTACTTCGGTCCGCTCGCCGCCGACAACCCGGCGCTCGGCCAGATCATGGCATGGGCGTCCCTGGGGATCTCGTTCCTCTTCCGTCCGCTCGGCGCGATCATCGCCGGCCACCTCGGTGACCGGATCGGCCGCAAGCGGATGCTCGTCCTCACGCTCATCCTCATGGGAGCGGCGACCTCGCTCATCGGCCTGCTGCCGACGTACGCGGCGATCGGCGTTGCCGCCCCCATCCTGCTCACCCTGTTGCGGATCCTCCAGGGGTTCTCCGCCGGCGGCGAATGGGGCGGGGCGGCGCTGCTCTCCGTCGAGCACGCCCCCGATGCCAAGCGCGGCATCTTCGGGGCCTACCCGCAGATCGGCGTGCCCGTGGGCATGATCCTCGCGACCGGCGTCATCTGGATCCTCACCACGGTCCTCACGCCCGAGCAGTTCGCGAGCTTCGGCTGGCGCATCCCGTTCCTCTTCTCCGTCGTCCTCGTCATCGTCGGCTACTACATCCGCAAGCAGGTCGAGGAGAGCCCCGTCTTCGCCGAACTCGCCGAGCGCCGGGCCGAATCCTCGGCCCCGCTGGGCACCCTGTTCAGGAAGAACACGAAGGAGGTCGTGCTCTCGGCGATCATCTTCATCGGCAACAACGCCGTGGGCTACATGATCATCGCGTTCTTCGCCGCCTACGCCTCCCGCCCGCTCACCGAGGGCGGCACCGTCGGCCTCGACCGCGCCCCCGTGCTGCTGGCGACGACGCTCGCGAGCTTCGGCTGGCTGATCTTCACGATGTGGGGCGGGGCGCTGTCGGACCGGCTCGGGCGCGTGCGCACCTTCCAGATCGGCTACATCCTCCTCATCCTCTGGCTCATCCCGACGTTCCTCATGATCGACGCGGTGAACATCTGGATGTACGGCATCGGCATCTTCATCCTCACCGTCGGCATGGGCCTGAGCTACGGCCCGATGTCGGCGATGTACGCGGAGATGTTCCCGCCCCAGGTCAGGTACTCGGGCGTGTCGATCGGCTACGCGCTCGGCGCGATCCTCGGCGGCGCGTTCGCCCCGACCATCGCCGAGACCCTGCTCGCGCGGACCGGCAACTCCCTGTCGATCGCGATCTACCTCATCATCGTCTGCGTCATCTCGCTCATCGGCGTCAGCCTCGTCAAGGAGACGAAGGGCACCCCGCTGGGCGTGCCCAAGCACCACTGACGCGCATCGTCGGCCACGGAGGGATCCTCGCCGAGGCGGCCGGCCGGAGCCGTGCCACCTCAGCGGCCGACCGGAGCCGTGCCACCTCGGCGGCCGGCCGGAGCTGTGCCACCTCAGCGGCCGGCCGGATCCGGGATTCGATCCCGTGCGTCTAGGGTGGAGAGACACGTCAGTGACGACCACCGAGGAGGCGCCCATGCCCGAGCCCACCCGCACCCGGCTCGACTATCCCGACATCGAAGCGGCCGCCGAGCGGATCACCGGTCGCGTGCGCGCGGTGTCCGTGGCTGCCGCGCAGCACGGCCGTCGCCCCGAGGCCGAGACCGACACCGGGGCGACGTGGGTGGCGCTGCCGACCACCGACCCCGCGGCCGCCGGGCTCTACTTCGCGCTCGAGTTCATGCAGTACACGGGGACCTTCAAGGCCCGCGGCGCGCAGAACTTCATCCGGGCCCACCTCGACGAGGGCTCGTTCCCCGCGGCGGGGGTGACGATCGCCTCGGGTGGGAACGCCGGGCTCGCGTGTGCGTGGGCCGCCCAGGCGGCCGGGGTGCGGGCGACCGTCTTCGTGCCCGAGACCGCCCCGGCCGTCAAGGTCGACCGACTGCGGTCCTACGGTGCCGATGTCCGGTTGGTCGGATCGGAGTACGCCGAGGCGGCCGCGGCCTGCGCGGAGTTCGCTGACTCCTCCGGGGCGCTGGCGTCCCATGCGTATGACAATCCGCTCATCGCCGCGGGTGCCGGCACGGTGTTCACGGAGATCCTCGCCCAGGTGCCCGATCTCGACACCGTCGTCGTCTCGGTCGGCGGGGGCGGACTCTTCGCCGGGGTCGCGACGGCGGCGACGTTCCACGGGGTGCGCACCGTTGCGGTCGAACCGCAGGGGTCGCGCGCGTTCAATGCCGCGCTCGAGGCCGGTGCGCCCGTCGACGTCACCGTCGATTCCGTCGCCGCTGATTCCCTCGGCGCACGGCGCGCGACGCCGCTCGCGCTCGCGGCGGCACAGACCGACCTCGTCACCTCGGTGCTCGTGAGCGATGCCGACATCAGCGCGGCCCGCCGTCATCTGTGGGCCGAGCACCGGCTCGTCGTCGAGCACGCGGCGGCGACCGCGCTCGCCGGGGTCCACAGCTCGGGCGGGTACACGCCGGAACCCGGCGAGAAGGTCGCGGTCGTCCTCTGCGGAGCGAACACCGACCTCGGCGATCTCACCTAGGGTCGAAGACCCGCGCCCGACGCAGATAGCCGGCGAGGTCGTCGGTGAGGTCGAGGGCGTCGAGTTCGGCGTCGGTGAACCAGCGGACGTCCGCGGCGTCGTCACCGGCCTCAAGAACGCCGCCGATGACGGTGGCGGCGAAGTCGTGGACGTCGTATTCGCGGCCGCCGGCCGCGGGGATCGTCAGGGACCAGAGTTCGCGGTCGACGCGCACGTCGAGGCCGGTCTCTTCGCGCGCTTCCCGGGCGGCCGCCTCGGCGAAGGTCTCCCCGGCTTCGCACTTGCCGCCGGGCACCGACCACTTACCGCGGTCGGGTTCCCGGCCGCGCCGGACGAGCAGCACACGAGCATGCTCGTCGACGATGACGACGCTGGCCGCGCGAATGGTCTCCACGGGTGACGGGGTGCCGCTACTGCCGGTCCTTCGCGCGGAATGCGCCCTTGAGGAATGCGTAGACGACGGCCGCAACTGCGACGACGATGAGGGCTTTGACGAGGAACCATGCGATCGAGAACACGACGCTGACGAGCCACCACGCAATGATGATCGCGAGTACCGCGCCGACGACGCTCCAGACTGTGCTCATCTTCATGAGTCCAGCCTAGGTCGCCGCGGCAGCAGGCCGCAATGCGCTGCGACCCGCGCCGAGGCGACCGGCGCCGAGGTGGCCCACCCCGAGGCGGTCGTCACTCACTCCTCCGCCGGCAGGCCCTCCTTGCGGCGCTCGTCCTGCGACCCCGAGTCGTCGACGTCGCCGTCGGTCTCCGCGAAGACCTCGTCGCGCAGGTCCTGGCGGTGCTGTTCCTGCTCGAACCGCTCTTCGCGCAGTTCGTCGTTGTTCTTGTGGTGTCCCATGGCGTCCTCATTTCCCTTGCGTGTCGGGCTGAGCATGCCCGTGTCCACAGTCTGCCCGTCCGCGGCCGCCTTGGCCAGACCCCTTGTCGGACTGCCGTGGGTCGTGGTCGTCAGGTGAGGGGTATCGAGAGGTAAAGAGCGTTGTCACACCCGCGCACGCACCGTCCGTGCTGACCAGCGTCCGTCGGCGTGCCCGACGTCGATCGGGTGCTCGAAGGCCGCCGAGACCGCCTCGGTGGTGAGCACCTCGGCGATCGGGCCGGCGGCCGTGAGCCTGCCGCGGGAGATGAGCACGGCGTGCGAGGTCGTCTCGGGGATCTCCTCGAGGTGATGGGTGACGAGCAGCGTGGTGAGCTCCGGCGAGGACTCGGACAGGGCATCGATTGTCTCGAGCAGCTGTTCGCGGGCGGCGACGTCGAGGCCGGTGGTCGGCTCGTCGAAGAGGAGGAGTTCGGGGTCGGCGATGAGCGCGCGGGCGACGAGAGCGCGACCCCGCTCCCCCTGGGACAGCACCTGCCACCCGGCGTCGGCACGGGAGGTCAGCCCCACCTCGGCGAGCATCGCAGCGGCGCGCGCGAGGTCGGAGTCGGTCGGCTCCCACCGCAGCGGTCGCTCGATCGTCCCCGTCAGACCGGTGAGGACGACGTCGCGGACGGGCAGGTTCGACCGCAGCGGATGGCGCGGATTGACATGCCCGATGTGCCGGCGCAGGGCCGCGAGCTCGACCCGGCCCATCCGCTGCCCGAGGACGTCGACGGTCCCCGAGGTCGGGAACACCTGGGCGCCGGCGAACGAGAGGATCGTCGACTTCCCCGCCCCGTTCGGGCCGAGCAGCACCCAGTGCTCGCCGCGCGCGATCCTCAGGTCGATCCCGTGGAGGATCTTCGTCTCCCCGCGCCGGAACGTCACCGCGCTGAGATCGAGGACTGCTTCGGCCACAGCGCCGCCTTTCATCGTCCGGTCAGGATCGATTCGAGTCTAGGACCGACGCTCACCGAGGCGGTCGACCGCATCCGCGATCGTGTTCCGCATCGTGGATGGGTGGCTCTGTCGGCGGGACCGACCCCGCCCGTGACCTCACGGTCCGGGGAGATACCCGGCCCGCATCGCCTCGAGCACCGCGCGCGTCCGATCCTGGGTGCCGAGCTTCGCGAACGCGCGCACGAGATGGGTCTTCACCGTCGCCTCGGTGATGTGGAGGCGTCTGCCGATCTCGGCATTGCTCAAGCCCTCGCCGACCCCACCGAGGACCTCGATCTCCCGCGGTGACAGCGGCGGTCCGGACGGGGCGCGCAGATGGTTCATCAGGGTCGTCGCCATCCGCGGCGCGAGCACCGTCTCCCCCCGCGCGGCGTCCCGCACCGCGCGCGCGATCTGGTCGGCACCGCTGTCCTTGAGGAGATACCCGACCGCCCCGGCCTCGACCGCGCGGACGATGTCGGCGTCCTCGTCGTACGTGGTGAGGACGACGACCTTCGTCGCCGGATGCGCCGAGGTGATCGCTGCGGTCGCTGCGGCCCCGTCGAGGCGGGGCATCCGCAGATCCATGAGCACGACGTCGGGATCCAGCCGCGCCACCGCCTCAACGCATTCCTGCCCGTCACCCGCCTCGGCGACGACGGCGATGCCGTCCTTCGAGGCCAGCAGCGCGACGAGTCCGCTGCGCACGACCGGATGATCGTCGGCGAGGATCACTCGCACATCAGGCATGCCCGGCCTCCCTTCCGGTGCGCCCGACCGTGATGTCGAGGCGGGTGCCGTGCCCCGGCCGGGAGGCGATGGAGAGGTCTGCGCCGATCTCGGCGGCACGCTGCCGCATCGACGGCAGTCCGAAGTGGCCGTGTCCGTCGGTCGCGCCCTGTTCGGCGTCGGGATCGAAGCCGATGCCGTCGTCGCTGACGCTCAGGCGCACCGTGTCCTCAGCAGCGGTGAAGGTCACCGTCACCGAGGCGGCCTCGGCGTGCTTGATGACGTTCGACAGTGCCTCCTGGAGACCGCGGAGGACCACGATCTTCTCAGTGACGTCGAGTCCGGTCGCGGACTTGTCGATGGCGGCCCGCACCTCGGTGCGGCCAGGACTCGCCGTCTGGGCTCGGGCACATGTGCGCTCGAGCGCCCCGAGGAACGCGGTGTCGTCCCACCGCTGCTGGCCGGACTGGACGAGCGCCCGGGCCTCGCCGAGGTTGTCGTGGGCGACTCGACGGATCGAGCGCAGGGTCGCCTCCGCCTCGGCGGGCCGGCGCACCTGGTCGAGTCCGGCTTCGGAGAGGAGCACGATCGAGGTGAAGCCCTGTGCGAGGGTGTCGTGGATGTCGCGGGCCACCCGTTCCCGCTCCGCGGCAGCCCCGGCGAGGTGGTTGACACGGGCGAGCTCGTCCTGGGTGCGCCGCAGCTCCCGCAGCAGCTCGGCTCGGTCCTCGCTCTGCCTGATGATCCGATCGATCCACAGGCCCATGGCGAAACTCCCCGCGCACGGCAGCACCACTTGGAGGACGATGTCCAGGGGATTGAGTCCTCCGGTGCGGATGCCGATCCCCGCAGTCAGTCCCGCGGCGAGGACGATGAAGGCGATGACCACTTCGCGCAGCCCGCCGGAGAACATCCAGATGTGGCCGAGGGCGAAGAAGTACATGAAGGCGCCGTAGGGCGTCAGCGTCGTGGCGACGACGAAGCAGACGATGACGATGAGGACATAGGCGCGCCCGCGGTTCGGCGACGGCCAGTCGGGAATGACGAGCAGCGAGTAGGCGACGACGATGACGGCCAAGGGGGCGAGCGCCAGCAGCGCCTCGGGCCACGGGATGACGACGGCATAGAAGACCGCAGTGCCGGCGAAGCAGAGGTAGAACGCGAGATGCCACCAGCGCGCAGAGGTCTCGACGACCGAGGTCCCGCCCACCGCCTCGGCGTCGGTTCCCTCGTCCCTCACCGCTGCCCTGTCCATACCCATGACTCTATGAGTCTTTCGGCTTCCATTTGAAGGTCTTCATCGCCAGAATCAGTCCGAGCACGAACCAGGCGGCGATGATGCCGATGCCGAGCCACGGGTCGGCCGTCTTCATCTCCGGGATCTCGAACGCCCACTCCGGGAGGAATGCGTATTGGAGTCCCACAGCCGTCCACCGCAGCGGGAAGATCGCGGAGATGCCGAGCAGCCAGTCCGGCAGGAGGCTCGGCAGCATGTAGACGCCGGAGATGAACGACAGCACCATCGTCGGCGCGACCGCCAGTGTCGTCCCTGCCTGCTCGGTCTTCGCAGCGGAGGCCAGCGCGATCCCGAGCACCGCCCCGGCCGCCGTCGACAGCAGCATGACTCCGGCGATGACGACCCAGCGCATCGGGTCCGCGGGAAGTGGGACGTCGAAGACAAGCGTGGCCACGAGCAGGAGGAGGACGCTCTGAGCGACGACGAGAACGAGAGTCATCCCGATCTTGCCGAGGAAGTAGCTGACCTCCGGCAGCGGGGTGGACGAGAGTCGGCGGATGGTGCCGTTGAAGCGGTCGACGGCGACGTAGCCGGTCAGGTTCTGAAAACCGCTGAGAACGGTGCCGACGGCGAGCAGTCCGGGCAGGTAGGTCTGGGCCACGGACAGACTCTGACCGTCGGGACCGGGCAACGGCGGCATATCGTCGAAGATCATCCCGAAGAGAAGCATGAGCAGTGCGGGGAAGAAGAGGACGAGGAAGAGGGAGAGGTAGTCCTGGGAGAGGATGGCGATCTCGATCTTCGTCCGCTGCCAGCCGAGCGCGACGACCGACGGCCGCCACTGGGGACAGATCGTGGTTGCGGACCGTCGGTCGACCTCGGCGGTGTGCTGTCCATTCATCACCGGCTCCTCACCTCAGCGCTCGGGGAATCTGCTGTCGCGGGTGACTGTTCGGTCGGCGCCCCCGCGGCAGCGTCACTGACAGTGCCGGCATCGTCGGCACTGCCGATGAGCTCGACGTAGACGTCTTCGAGGCTCGGCCTCACCACCCGCAGACCGGTGATCTCCCCACCGTCGGGCGGGGCCAAGGAGGAGATGAGGGCGGTCGGAGTCTCGGTGCGCTCGACGCGGTCGGTGCCGACCTCATCGACCCACCGGACGCGGGGCACACGGGCGAAGGGACCCCCGATGGCATCGGGTGGGCCCTCATCGATGAGCACGCCGTGGTTGATGATGCCGATGCGATCGGCGAGCGCCTCCGCTTCGTCGAGGTAGTGGGTGGTCAGGACGATCGTCGTGCCGTCGCCGTGGAGTCGGCGGATGAGGTCCCAGAACTGCCGTCTCGAGACCGGATCGAACCCGGTGGTCGGTTCGTCGAGGAAGAGGATCTCCGGGCGCCCGACGAGTCCGAGCGCCACGTCGAGTCTGCGCCGCTGCCCGCCGGAGAGGCTGCTCACCTTGTCGTTCGCCTTCTCGGACAGGCCGACTGCGGCGATGAGCTCGTCGCAGTCGGCGGGATTCGGGTAGATGCGAGCGAGGTGGCGCATCGTCTGCGCCACAGTGAAGTGAGAGCCGTCCGTGGCTTCCTGCACGACGACGCCGATGCGGGCGCGGAATGCGGCAGGGGCGCGGGCGGGGACGAATCCAAGGACGGAGAGCTCGCCCGAGGTCGGCGTTCGGGCACCGTCGAGCATCTCCACGGTCGTCGACTTCCCCGCACCGTTGGGTCCGAGCAGGCAGTAGCACTCGCCGAAGTCGATCTCGAGGTCGATCCCGTCGACGGCGTTGACCGGATCCTGTTGGGGTCGCCGATACGTCTTGACGAGTTCACGGGCGATGATTGCGTGAGCCATGCCTCCATCCTCGGCGCACGGCGGCCTGCCCGAAACGCCCGAGCAGTGGACGACCGCTGTCCCCCGATCGGTGGACACCTCCGGTCACGACCGCGCCGAGGCGGCTCGCCCTCCCGCCGTCAGTGCAGGTGAGGCGCTCAGTGCAGGTGCGGGCGGTAGATGAGCTCCTGGGTGCGCCCGTCGAGGGTGCGGCAGTAGAGGAGTTCGAGGTCGAAGTCCTCGGCGCCGTCGAAGATCGGTTCGGTTCCGGTGCGGCCGGTCAGGGCGGGGAAGATCGTGACCTGCAGGCGGTCGACGAGGCCCGCGTCCATGAGTGCGCGGTTCATCGCGAGGCTGCCGTGGGAGCGCAGCGGCACATCGGAGCTCTCCTTGAGCCGGGTGACGACCTCGACGGCATCGCCGCGCACCAAGGTCGCGTCGGGCCAGTCGAGCGGTTCGCTCAGCGTGTTCGAGATGACCGTGGTCGGGAGGTTGCGCATCTCGGTCACCCACGGGTCGAAGACCTCGGAGTCCTCCCCGGCTGCGGCGATCATCGCGGCGAACGCCCGGTACGTGTTCGCCCCGAGGACGAGCCGCTGGCTGCCGGAGTACTCGCCGAGGCGCTCTTCGAGGAGTTCGGGACCCTGCTTTCCCCAGTAACCGCCCCAGTCGGACTCCTCGGAGACGGTGGCGCGTGAGTTGAGGCTGCTGAACACGTCGAACGTGTACGTGGCGGTCATGGCGGTCCTCCCAATGCAGCGGTGCATGTGGTTGTCGAGTGCTTCGAGACTAGCCCTCGAACCGCCTCGGCGATAGGGGTTCGGAACAGGACACCTTGGGACTGTCCGCTCTGCCGTCGCCGAGGTTCCACATCATGGATTCTCCGTGGTGGGACCACCTCGGCGCGCGATAATCGAACCATGGTCACTGGCGTGGATCCCGAGGACATCGGGCGGATGAAGATGCGGGGGAAGATCCTGCGCCGGTCCGCCTCGTTCAACGTCGCCCACGCCGTCGATGACCTCGAGCCGGGCACCGGCGCGCAGAGCATCCAGCGGGCGCTCTCGCTGCTGGGACTCGTCGGTCTGCTGGCCAGTGACGGGAAACACGGGGCGAGCCTGTCGGAGATCGCCTCGATCAGCGGCCGGCCGAAGGCGAGCGTCCACCGGATGCTTCAGGCGCTCATCGCGATGGGCTATGTCGAGCGCCTCGATGAGGGCGGGTATCGCCTCGGGGTGCAGTCGCAGATCCTCGGGCAGCTCGCGCAGAAGTCCGTCGACCCTCTTGTCATCGAGTCCGAGTCGAGTCTGCTCAGGCTCGCCGAGATCACCCAGGACACCGCGTTCCTCACCCTGCGCACCGGCAGCTATTCGATCTGCGCGCGGCGCGAGGAGGGCTTCGGGGAGATCTTCAACAACGCCCTCGCCGTCGGCGACCGGCATCCGCTGGGCATCGGAGCCGGCAGTCTCGCGATCATGGCTGAGCTTCCCGGCGCCGAGGTGGACGCCCTGTTCGCGGCGAACGAGCAGATTCTCGCGCAGCGCTATCCGAAGGTCCGCATCGACCAGCTTCGCGACATCATCGACCAGGCCCGCATCGACGGCTTCGTCCACAACCCCGGACTGTTCGCGCAGGGGTCGTGGGCCGTGGGAGTCGCACTCAAGGTCCGCGGGGAGCGCCCGCGCGCCGCCCTGTCGATCGCCTCGATCGCCGATCGCGTCACCGGTCAGCGGGTCGAGCACCTCGTCGCCCTGCTCCGGCGTGAGGCGAAGATCATCGCCGAGGCGCTCGCCGCCGACGCGGAGCCGGGGAGTTCACCGTCGTCCGCCGAGACGGCCAGTTAGCGCCGAGCCCGACACTTCTCAGCGTCGGTCTCGGTGAGAAGTGGCGGTCTCGGTGCGGACGTCAGAGCAGAGCGAGGTCCTTGAGCTTGGCCTCGACCTCGGGGTTGGTCGGCTCGACCTGATGGGAGCCGTCGGGGTAGACGACGACTGGGATGTTCGTCCGACCCGAGATCGCCTTCGCGTCGTCGGCCCGCTCGGGCTCCGCGACGAGATCGACGTAGTCGAAGTCGAGTTCGGTCAGAGGAGTCAGTGGTGCGCGAATACGCGTGCGACGGATTCCTTGATTTCGGAGAGCGAGCTGGTCTCAGCGATCAAGATGTGTTCGTCAGCGAAGCCCCGACGCCGCATCTGATGAACAGCAACCCGATCAGGAGGCTGCTGTCTTCAGAATCGGCCTCGTCGTGGACAAGGTCAAGACAATTCGGCCGCCTCGGTCGAACCCCGCTCTGTTCGTAACCTGGCAGTAACCGTTAAAATAGCAAACAAGGGTTACTCATGAGGGGCGAGTCGGTAAAGAGAGGAGAGCCCCATGAAGCACATAGCCAAGACAAGGCATCGCGATCGTGAGGTGGCAGGCTTGCGGGTTCACTACCGCGAAGCGGGGGCGCCCTCATCAACGGCGGTCGTGTTGCTGCACGGAGCACCAAGTTCGTCTTACTCCTTCCGCGAGGTGCTCCCGGCCATGGGCGAGCATGCCTACGTGGTCGCACCCGACATCCCGGGCTTCGGGTTCTCCGACTCCCCGCCGGTGGAGCAGCATGATTACACATACGAGGGGCTGTCTCGAGTGGTCGAGGCGCTGCTGGACGACCTCGGCGTGGAGCGGTACATCGTTTTCGTGACGGACTACAGCACGCCGGTAGGCTACTTTCTGGCCACCCGTCACCCGGAGCGGGTGCTGGGTCTGGTGGTGCAGAACGGCAACGCGCACGAGGCCGGCTTGGGTGAGGGGTGGGACTCGGGCCGTCGTTACTGGGCCGCGCCCACCGAGGAGAACAGGGCTGCGTTGCCGGACTGGTTGACCTTCGAAGGCACTAAGGACACCTATCTCGGAGGGTTGCCCGAGGGGGTTGCGGAGTTGCATCCGCCGGAGTCGTGGCATCTGGACTGGGAGCACTTGTCGCGGCCGGGCAATATCGAGGTGTACTTTCAGTTCTTCTACGACTATCGCAAACATGTGGCCCGCTTCGATGAGATTGCCGAGTATCACGCCACGTACCAGCCGCCGTGCATGGTGCTGTGGGGACGTCACGATCCGGCCTTCGATATCAGCGAGGTGCTGGCTTACCACCGGGCGTTGGACACGTTCGAAGCGCACATCTTCGACGGCGGGCACTTCCTGTTGGAGACCCATGCCGCCGAGGTCGCCGACCTATTGGTCGCCTTCACCCGTGACGTCTTCTACCGCGCGAGCGCCGGCACATGAGCGGGCTGACGCTGACGGTCAAGTCGCTCGAATCGGCCACGTGGGACGACTTCGAGACAGTGATGGGCAAAAGGGGCGGTGCTCGTGGCTGCTGGTGCATGCACTGGCGGCTGAGAATCGATGAGTGGATGGAGAACAAGGGCGAGGGCAACAAGGCGGCCATGCGGGAACTGGCCGAAGGCGATCGGTCGCCGGGCATCGTGGGGTATCTGAACCACGAACCGGTCGCATGGTGCGGTTTCGGTGACCGCGCCGACTTCTCCCGCCTGCGACGCTCGACGCTGCTGAAGTCGGTCGATGACGAACCGGTCGTCTCATTGACCTGCCTGTTCATGGTCAAGAGTCATCGCGGCGAAGGACTGCTGTCGGCGTGGATCGCTGCCGTGTGTGGCCATATCGCCAAGACGTCGCCGACCCGCATCGTCGAGGCGTACCCCGTTGAACCTCGCAAGAGGCGCAGGGCTGGCCCGGACACCGCGATGACCGGCATCTCCAGCGCCTTCACTGATGCCGGGTTCACCGAGGTCGCCCGGCGCAAGCACGATCGCCCCGTTCTGAGATACGAGCTGCCATGACCGCCACCACCGAATGGATCGAGGACCACTTCATTGCCGGGAACCTCGCACTCGACTTCGCCAACACCGTCTACCGCCGCTGGCCCGAGCCGGGCCCGGACCTGTTCAGCGACACCACCGATCTCGCAACCTGGCTCGCCCACACCGGTCTGCTACTGGACGGTGAATCCGACGTGGACGAGGGGACTCTGCACGAAGCTCGCGCGCTACGAGCGTTGCTGTGGACGGTCTTCGATGCGCACAAGGACGACCGCAGTATTCCCGCCGACGCCTTCACAGACCTGCTCGACACCACCCAGCGTTCCATTACCGACATGACCGTCCACGCTGACGGGACAGCCACTGCGCAGAACGCGCAGGGTTCACTCGCTATCGTGGCGCTCAGAGCTATCACGCTCCTCCTCGATCCACCGCCCCAGGGTGTACGCGCCTGCGATCGGTGCGGGTGGTTCTTTGTTGATTCCTCCCGCAGTCGTCGGCGGCGCTGGTGCAGCATGAAGACTTGCGGCAACCAGGCAAAAGCCGCGCGTTACCGTTCCACTCACGCATGATTCATTGGCAGACCCCGGGCCAACCGAATCTGCGACAACCAGGTCTCGCCTGAAAGTCCACTGCGATGCAAGGGTGGATCGTCGGCCGCCGCTTGCCGCCCGATATTTGGTCGGTCTCGCCGCATCCATCAAGTGATCGCACCGACTCCGCCAGACTGATCCTTTTTTCTTAAGTCCAGCGTCGGCGATTGCATCTCTCACGACGTCTGCCATCGTCGCCTGGATCGGCGAATCGGAGCAGCCGAGCTTGCTATGCGTTCACCCGATGAAGGATCGGGCAGCAATCGACTCCCCTTAGAGCCGGCGTTCACAACGTCACCGCAACTGCGGAAGTCCCAGGCCGATTTCGCCGAACCACCATCATCGTGACTCACGTCTGGGTCATCGGTCAACGGATATCTATGATCTGGAACATTGCTTTGCAGAACGTCGCATCCAGGGTCGCGATCGTTCCGACAGTGCGCGATGGCGCACGCTGGGCGATTTCCTTCAGTCGGTCAAGCGACGCCCTCAATGTGGTGATGTAATGGTTTTTGCAAAACTTTCCGTTACCCCTCCACACTGGGTCTATGAATCGATCAGAGAAGTGGATTTGGCTCGGCGACCATCTTGCCGTCGATTTCGCGAACACGACTATTGGTCGCGAGTTCGAGACGGTTGACCTCATCGCAACAGTGGAGGACGCACACGAGTGGATCGACCTCGAGCCGACCGAACTGCCGAAAGTGGAGATCACCGATGAGAATCTGCCTCATCTCCGCGCCCTGCGAGATGCCGCCGGTCGCACGCTGCGTGCTGCGGTCCGTGAAGAGGAGTGGGATCCCGCCGACACCGCCCTCATCAACAGCCTCGTCGAAACGGGTCGGGTGTTCCGTCTGCTCGGATCCCGACCCCGCGGCAGTCGGCTGACGGCTGGCGACGGATTCGCCGCCTTTGCCGGGGTGCTCGCGGCATCGGTCGTCGACCTCCTCGGCCGGGATGACCTGGCGGCCATCGCTATCTGCGAGGCGCCAGGCTGCGGACAGATCTTCCACCGCTCACGGGTCAACCAGAAGTGGTGCAGCCCGGGATGCGGGAACCGGGCACGCGTCGATCGGCATCGCCACCGGAATCCACACGCCCAGCGCCGAGCAGCGGTGTCGCCATGATCGACATCAGCGTCCTGCCGCCGTTCGTGCTCGCAACTGTGCTCATCTGCATCGCGCCCGGAACCGACTTGGCGTACATGATCGGCGTCGGCATCGCCGGTGGCCGGGGAGCGGCGCTTCGCGCCTCGGCCGGCGTGGCCGTCGGCGTGCTCGTCTACAGCTTCGTCGTGGCCGCGGGTGCCGGTCAGCTCGTTGCACGAGTGCCGTGGGCACTGACCGTCCTCCAAGCGGTGGGCGCCGCTTATCTCGTCTGGCTCGGAATCGACTCACTGCGCTCGGCGCGGAAGGGTGTCTCGCTCAATGATGCCGACACCGGAGACCATCGCTGGTTCCTCCGAGGCGTCATCGTCAACCTGACGAATCCGAAGATGGTCCTCTTCTTCCTGTCGTTCCTTCCGCAGTTCGCAGGGGATGCAGGGTCGACGACTGCACAGTTCATCACTCTCGGGCTCATCTTCATGGTCATCGGGCTGACGGTCGACTCGCTTGTCGGCGTCTTCGCCGGCACTCTGCAGCAGCGCCTGTCGGACAGCCCTCGCGCAGCCACGACTCTCCATTCCGTGGCGGCCGCAGTCTTCTTCGGCTTGGCAGCGTTCGTCGTCTACGAGATCGTCGCCGGTGCTCTCGCGGGTCACTGACCGGCCGGGGAGGCTCTGGCGCGTCGGGCCCGCCGCTGGCCTATAGCGCTCGCCGCCGACGCGGAGCCGGGGAGCTCGTCCTCGTCCGCCGAGACGGACAGTTAGCGCCGAGACGGACAGTCATAAGTGTCGGTCTCGACGCTAAGTGGCGGTCTCAGTGCGGACTTCAGAGCAGAGCGAGGTCCTTGAGCTTGTCCTCGACCTCGGTGTTGGTCGGCTCGACCTGGTGGGAGCCGTCGGGGTAGACGACGACCGGGATGTTCGTCCGACCCGAGATCGCCTTCGCGTCGTCGGCCCGCTCGGGCTCCGCGACGAGATCGATGTAGTCGAAGTCGATGCCGAGCTCGGTCAGCTGCTTCTTCGTGCGCCGGCAGTCGCCGCACCATTCCGCTCCGTACATCGTGATGGTGTTCTCAGCCATGCTCGACCTTTCGTGTGAGGCGCTATCGCCGGAGTCGACCGGCGCATTCTTGTGAACCGCAGCCGCGGCCTGACTATTCCACCCGCCGGGCCCGAATGCCGCAGTCGACTGCGACCCCACCCCACCTCTCACCGGAGGACGACGGTGCGCTTCCCATTGAGGAACACCCGGCCCTCGCAGTGCCAGCGCACTGCGTTCGACAGTGCCTTGCATTCGGTGTCCCGGCCGGCGGCGACGAGATCCTGCGGACCGAAGGCGTGGTCGACCTCGGTGACGGCCTGCGCGATGATCGGCCCCTCATCCAGCTCGCTGTTGACGAAGTGGGCGGTCGCGCCCACGGTCTTCACTCCCCGCTCGTACGCCTGATGGTAGGGCTTCGCCCCCTTGAACGAGGGGAGGAACGAGTGGTGGATGTTGATCGCCCGCCCCGTGAGCTCACGGGCCAGATCGTCGGAGAGGACCTGCATGTACCGGGCGAGGACGACGAGGTCGATCTCGAACCGGTCGACGAGGTCGAGCAGCTTGGCCTCGGCCTCCGGCTTCGTCTCTGCGGTCACCGGGATCCGGAAGAACGGCACGTGATGCCATTCGACGAGCTCCCGATGGTCAGGATGGTTCGACACGACCGCGGCGATCTCGACGGGCAGCTCCCCGATCCGGGCGCGGAAGAGGAGATCGTTGAGGCAGTGCTCGAACTTCGAGACCATGATGAGGACTCGGCGCTTCTCCCCCTTCGGCCAGAGGTTCCACGAGGCATCGAGATCCCCGGCCACCGCCTCGATCTCACGGCGCAGATCCTCGAGCGCCTCAGCCTCGAGCTCGAACTCGACGCGGAGGAAGAACCTCTTGCTCAGGGCGTCGTCGAACTGTTTGAGCTCCCTGATGTCACCGCCGTGTTCGAGCAGCGCCCCGGTGAGTGAGTGGACGATTCCCCGACGCTCATCGCATTCGAGGGAGAGGACGTATTCCGGCATGCTCAGCCCTTCCGATCGTGGTTCGCGGCCCCGGTGACCCCCGAGGCCCCGGTGAACTCGGCCATTCCGTCGAGCAGCCACCGCACCATGAAGTCGGCGAAGCTCGAGCGCGGCAGGATCCGGAACTCCTCCTGACCCGACCGATGGAGGAGGACGGGCACCGGCCCGAGCTGCGTGACGATCGCCGTGCCCACCCCGAAGACCCTGGGGTGGAGGTCGGCGCGGCAGCTCTTCTCGAGCACGGTCCGCGCCCGTGGCCCCGTGAGCTCGAGGATCGTCCGGTTCGCCGAGAGCTCGACGACCTGCACGGGCGGTCCCTCGAGCGCGGCCTCGGCCTCGTCCGTCTCGCCCGGGCGCTGCGTGGCCGCGACGTCGACGGTGAGGAATTCGTCGGGGCTCAGCCACAGCGTGTGCCGCCCGGCCGCATCCCCGGTCACCTCCCCGACGGCCTCGGGCAGAGTGATCCCCAGCGCGGACTCGATCGCCCGCGCCGAGGAGGTCCCCGGCACTGCGCGCACGCCGATCTGGACGGCGAAGGGACGTTCCCGCAACCCCACCTCGGCGCCGGACGCACTCGCCTCAGCCATCGCCTCGGCGAGGTGGGCGGCCGGGGACACCCGCAGGTCATCGAGGGCGGTGTCGGTGGTCTCAGCCATCGCGACGCTCTCCTTCCGGATCGTAGAACACAGGTGAGGTGATCTCGACGTCGATGACCGTGTCACCGAGCGGTGATCGGACGATCTCGCCGAGGCGGTTCCGGCCGTTCTCGACGAGCGCGAGCCCGAACGGCCGGTCCAGGGTCGGGGACAGATACGACGAGGTGACGTGCCCGATCATCGGCACCGGTCCCGCCTCCGGGGTGAGCGGGGTGCCCGCGGCGACGAGCTGCGCGCCCTCGATCAGCCGGGTCTCCCCGTCGACGGGGAGAACCCCGACGAGGTGCTTGCGGTCCTCGCGCGCGGTGTCGACGCGGGAGTACGAGCGCTTGCCGATGAAGTCCTTGACCTTCGAGACGATCCACTCCATCCCCGCATCGGCCGGGGTGACCGTCCCGTCGGTGTCCTGCCCGACGATGATGAACCCCTTCTCCGCGCGCAGCACGTGCATCGTCTCCGTGCCGTACGGGGTGATGTCGAACTCGGCCCCCGCCTCGGCGACCATCTCCCACACAGCCAGCCCGTAGAAGGCTTCGACGTTGATCTCGAACGCGAGCTCCCCGGAGAACGAGATCCGGCAGATCCGCGCCGGGATCCCGTTCTCCAGCGTCGCGTGCCGGAACTCCATGAAGCCGAACGCCTCATTGGACACGTCGAGGTCGGGGGCGACCCGGGCGATGACCTCCCGCGACTTCGGTCCGGCGACGGCGACGGTCGCCCATTCCTCCGTCACCGAGGTGAAGACGACGTCGAGCTCGGGCCATTCCGTCTGGTGCCACTCCTCGAGCCAGTCGAGGACCTTCGCCGCCCCTCCGGTCGTCGTCGTCATGTAATACCGGTCCTCGGCCACGCGCAGGGTCACGCCGTCGTCGAAGATCATCCCGTCCGGGGTGCACATGAGCCCGTAGCGGGCCTTGCCGACCCCGAGCTTGGCGAACCCGTTGGTGTAGATCCGCCCGAGGAACTTCCCGGCGTCGGTGCCGCGGATCTCGATCTTGCCGAGCGTCGAGGCGTCCTGGAAGCCGACGGACTCCCGCACTGCCCGGCATTCGCGCAGCACCGCGGCGTCCATGTCCTCGCCCTCCTGCGGGTAGTACCACGGCCGCTTCCACTGCCCGACGTCCTCGAACTGAGCACCATGGGCGACGTGCCACGGATGGATCGACGTGACCCGGGCGGGATCGAAGAGCTCCCCCTTGCGCCGCCCGGCCAGCGCCGCGAACGCGACCGGGGTGAAGGGGGCGCGGAACGTCGTGTGGCCGACCTCGCCGAGGTTGTCCTCCCCGAGCACCGAGGCGATCGTTCCGATCGTGTTGACCGCTGAGGTCTTGCCCTGGTCGTTGGCCGTCGAGATCGACGTGTACCGCTTGATGTGCTCGACCGAGCGCATGCCGGCGTTCATCGCCCGGAGGATGTCGGCGACGCTCTGGTCACGCTGGAAGTCGACGAAGTGCGTGGTCAGGTCGCCGGGATCGGCCTCGGCCGAGGTCACCGCCCACAGGGGTCGATGCGGGGCGGGGGGCGTGTCGGACGTGTCGGGGCGCGGGATGGTCAGCTCGGCGTCGAAGCCGGTGGCCGCCGCGGCGGCGTGGCCTGCCTCCGCGCCCTGCCGCAGCGCCGAGGCGAGCGCATAGTCCCCGGTCATCGCTCCGACCGTGGACTGGTCACGGACAGGGCCGGTGGGCACGAAGGCGGCGATGTCGGCGTCCCAGGCGATGGGCCCGCGACGCTGGCCGTGGAGGTGGATGACCGGCGAGTGGCCGCCGGAGACGGCGAGGAGGTCGACCGCGACGTCCTCGCCGCCGGGTGCGGCGACCGCGTCCTCGTCGAGTGCGGAGACGGTGATCCCGGAGATCCGTCCCGCCGGGCCCTCGCCCGCGGTCCCGGTGACCGCGGCGCCGAGGATGAGGCGCACACCGGTGTCGGCGACGACCTGGGAGGCCCGCGCCGAGGCGGTGGCACGGGAATCGATGACCGCGACGACCTCGACTCCGGCGGCCTGCAGCTCGGGGACGAGGGCGTAGGCGGAGTCGTTCGTCGTCGCGATCGCCACCCGCTGCCCGGCGACGACACCGTAGCGACCGAGGTAGGTGCGCACGGCGGAGGCGAGCATGATGCCGGGTCGGTCGTTGTCGGCGAAGACGATGGGACGTTCGTGCGCTCCGGTGGCGAGGACGACCTGACCGGCCCGGATGTGCCACACGCGCTGCCGGGGTCCCGCCTCGGCGCCGGTGCGGTCCTCGAGGGCGACGAAGTAGTTCGAGTCGTAGCTGCCGAAGACGGTCGTGCGAGGAACATAGGTGAACTCCTCGGCGGCGGTCGCCTCGGCGAGAGTCGAGGTGATCCACTCCGGGGCCGGCACCCCGTCGATGATCTCCGCGGGAGCGGCGAGGAGCGCCCCGCCGGGCACGGGTTCGTCGTCGAGGAGGAGGACGCGGGCCCCGGACTTCGCGGCCTCCCGGGCGGCGGCGAGCCCGGCGGGACCGGCCCCGACGACGAGGACGTCGGTGTGGGCGTGCGTGTGCTCGTAGACGGCGTCGTCGCGGCCGGGGTCGAGGATGCCGAGCCCGGAGAGGTAGTCGGCCTCCAGGCCTTCGCGGATGAGGACGCGGGTCGCCGGGAGCATCGATTCGGCCACCTCGGCGCGGTCGGGGGCATGGACGTCGGGGGCGTGGACGCGGACGAGGGCGTTGGGCTCCTCGACCCCGGCGGCGAGGATTCCCCGGGGCCGGTCGAGGTACGTCGAGCTCCCGCAGTCGAGGCGGCCGGCGGCGATGAGGGCACTGGCGATCGTGTCCCCGGCGAACCCGGTGTAAGACCGGCCGTCGACGCGGAAGGTCAGCGGCCGGGTGCGGTCGATGCCGGTCGCGTGCGGCAGGCGCTCGCGCTGTCCGGTCGCCGACCCGCTGGTCTCGGTGTGCGACTCTGCGTGCGAGTCGGTGTGCGTCGAGGTCATCGCTTCACGCCTCCTTCGAATTCGGCGGGCCGCGGCTGTCCCATCGGGTAGACGGCGGCGAAGTCATAGGTCACGGTGTCGCGGATCGCGTTGAACCACTTCCGGCAGCCGAGGCTGTGGCACCAGCGTTCGGCGAAGAGGCCGCGGTCGTTGTCGCGGTAGAAGAGGTATTCGGCCCATTCGCGGTCGGTGAGCGCGTACGGGTCCTCGGGGTAGGGCACGTGCGCCTGACCTCCGTAGGTGAATTCGGATTCGTCACGGGCCCCGCAGTTCGGGCAGGTGATGAGCAACATGGCGGTCCCTCTCCCTCAGTGGGCCACGGCGGCGGCGCCGTGTTCGTCGATGAGATGGCCGGTCTCGAACCGCTCGAGAGCGAACGGCGCGTTGAGCGGGTGCGGTTCGTCGTTGGCGATCGTGTGGGCGAACGTGTAACCCGCACCCGGGGTGCCCTTGAACCCGCCGGTCCCCCACCCGCAGTTGACGTAGAGGCCGTCGACTTCCGTCTTCGACACGATCGGGGACGCGTCGAGGGTGACGTCGACGATGCCGCCCCAGGTCCGCAGGACGTGAGCACGGGCGAAGATCGGGAAGAGCTCGACGGCGGCGGCGAGCTGCTCCTCGATGATGTGGAAGCCGCCGCGCTGCCCGTAGCCGTTGTAGGAGTCGACGCCGGCGCCCATGACGAGTTCGCCCTTGTGGGCCTGGGAGACGTAGACGTGGACGTGGTTCGACATGACGACCGTCGGGTGGACGGGTTCGAAGAGCTCGGAGACGAGCGCCTGCAGCGGGTGGGATTGGATGGGCACGCGGATGCCCGCCATGGCGGCGACCACCGAGGTGTGGCCGGCGACGGCGATCGCGACCTTCTCCGTGGCGATCCTCCCGAGGTTCGTCTCGACTCCGATGACCTGGTCGCCGTCGCGGTAGACGTCGGTGACCTCGCAGTTCTGGATGATATCGACGCCCATCTCGTCGGCCTTGCGGGCGAACGCCCACGCGACGTGATCGTGCTTGGCGATGCCCGCCCGCGGCTGGTACGTCGCCCCCATGACGGGGTAGCGCAGGTCGTCGCCGATGTTGATGATCGGGCAGACCTCCTTGACCTGGCTCGGGTCGAGCCATTCGGCGTCGATGCCGTTGAGGACGTTGGCGCCGACGCGGCGCTGCGACTCCCGGACGTCGCCGAGGGTGTGGGCGAGGTTGAGCACACCGCGCTGGGAGAAGAGGAAGTCGTAATCGAGCTCCTCGGGCAGCTGCTCCCAGAGCTTTAGCGACTTCTCGTAGATCGCCGCGGACTCGTACCACAGGTAGTTCGAGCGGATGATCGTCGTGTTCCGGGCCATGTTGCCCCCGGCCAGCCAGCCGCGCTCGAGGATCGCGATGTTCGTCATCCCGTGGTTCTTCGCGAGGTAGTAGGCGGTCGCGAGCCCGTGTCCCCCGCCGCCGACGATGACGGCGTCGTAGGAGGACTTCGGCTCGGGATTGCGCCACAGGAAGTCGGGGTGTTCGGGCAGGTGGTCGGCCATCAGCGTGCTCCGATCGGGGTGAGGTGCGGGTAGAGCGGGTGGTCGGCGGCGAGGCGGGAGACCCGGGCGCCGAGGTCGTCGATCGTCTCCTGGCTCGGTCCGCCTTCGTCGGTGCCGGCGATGAGGACCTCGGCGATGATGTCGGCCGCCTCGGCGAAGGCAGCGGAGCCGAAACCGCGGCTGGCGAGCGCGGGCGTGCCGATGCGCAGCCCCGAGGTGACCATGGGCGGACGCGGATCGTTGGGCACGGCGTTGCGGTTGACGGTGATCCCGATCCGCGCGAGGAGATCCTCGGCCTGCGCCCCGTCGAGGACGGAGTCGCGGAGGTCGACGAGGACGAGGTGGACGTCGGTGCCGCCGGTGACGATCGTGATGCCGCGCTCGGCCACGTCATTCTCTCCGAGGCGGCGGGCGAGTTCGGCGGCGCCGGCGAGGGTCCGGCGCTGTTTGTCGGCGAACTCCTCGGTCGCGGCCAGACCGAAGGCCACGGCCTTGCCGGCGATGACGTGTTCGAGCGGTCCTCCCTGCTGACCGGGGAAGACGGCCGAGTTGACCTTCTTCGCCACCTCGGCGTCATTGGTCAGGATGATGCCGCCACGGGGACCGCCGAGGGTCTTGTGCGTCGTCGAGGTGACGACGTGGGCGTGCGGGACCGGGGAGGGGTGGAGGCCCGCGGCGACGAGGCCGGCGAAGTGGGCCATGTCGACCATGAGGTAGGCGCCGACCTCGTCGGCGATGCGCCGGAACTCGGCGAAGTCGAGCTGTCGCGAGTACGCCGACCACCCGGCGACGATGAGCTTCGGCTGGTGTTCGCGGGCCAGTCGCGCGACCTCGGCCATGTCGACGCGGTGGGTGTCCTCGTCGACGCCGTAGGCGACGATGTCGTAGAGGCGGCCGGAGAAGTTGAGCTTCATCCCGTGGGTGAGATGGCCGCCGTGGGCGAGGTCGAGGCCGAGGACGGTGTCGCCGGGACGGATGAGGGCGTGCATCACCGAGGCGTTGGCCTGGGCGCCGGAGTGCGGCTGGACGTTCGCGTAGGCCGCTCCGAAGAGCTCCTTGACCCGGGCGATCGCGAGGCGCTCGACCTCGTCGACGAACCCGCAGCCGCCGTAGTAGCGGCGGCCCGGGTAGCCCTCGGCGTACTTGTTCGTCAGCACCGAGCCCTGCGCCTCCATGACGGCAGTGGCGGTGTGGTTCTCCGAGGCGATCATCTCCAGGCCCTCGCGCTGACGGCCGAGTTCGGCGTCGATGAAGCCGGTGATCTCCGGGTCGAGTTGCGCGAGCGGAGTGCTCAGCTCCTCGGGGGCGCGACTGGGGAAGTCGGTGGGCAGGGCCGTGGACCCGGCCTCAGGCGCGTCCGGGATTCCTGTGAGCTGCTCGGTCATGCGATCTCCCTCGATCGTTAATCGTCAACTAATATATCAGCTGTGTTCCTGTAGTCTAGGCGCAGAATTTCAGCCGTGGCAATGGGTGCGGGAGAACTTTTCCCCCGGCCTTGCCACCTGACCTGTCCACCCGCCCGAGCCTCACTGGCCGGGTCGGCTCGACGACGCATGGAGGAGTGGGATGACAACGACGGCGGACACCTCGGCAAGCAGCTCGTCTCTGGCCGACCGCGCGTATGAGGCGCTGCGTCATCGGCTCGTCATGCTCGACATCGCTCCCGGTGACGTCATCAACGAGGCGGCTTTGAGCGCCGAACTCGAGGTGGGGCGCACCCCGATCCGCGAGGCCCTCAAACGCCTCGAAGGGGCCCACCTCGTCGTGTCCTACCCGCGGCGCGGGACGTTCGCGGCCAATGTCGACATCACCGACCTCGCGGCGATCACGGAGATGCGCCAGGCGCTCGAGCCCATTGCCGCAACACGGGCCGCCCGGAACATCACGCCGGAGCTGCGCGAGGAGTTCGCGGCGACGATCTCCGAACTCGGCGAGCTGAAGGCCGGCCTCGACGCACGCACGCTCATCGAACGCGACCTCGAGGTCCACCGCCTCATCTACCGCGCCGTCGACAACATCCACCTCCAGGAGACGCTCGTGCGCCTCGACGACCTCGCCACCCGGATCTGGTGCCTCGTCCTGCCGAAGATCCCCGACCTGCTCGGCCACATCCGCGAGCACATCTCCCTCCTCGAGGGCATCCTCGCAGGCGACGAACCCGCCGTCAGCGCGCTCGCCGGCGAACACGTCCGCGAGTTCGAGGCCACCGTCCGCAAGGCCCTCGCATAAGGGCGGTCCACACCCTTCTGCGCCACCTCCATGGCGAAAATCAGACCGATCTCACCATGAACATGGCGCACAATCACCGCGGAAGCTCCCCACATTGCCGGCGCGCCCACTGATCACCCTGGCGCCGCGCGCGTCCGGCCGCCGGGCGCTCACATCCCCGGGGTGAGCACTCCCATCGCACGATCGAGGTCGTCGGCGATGCCCTCGGCGCCGGTCGCGCGCGCCTGGCGCATCGCGACCGTCAGCGCTGCCCCGCAGGCTCTGGCGAGCATCTGCGCCCGCACCTCGGCGACTCCGCGGGAGACGAGGACGGCGGAGAGCGCCTCGGCGAGGAGGTCGACCTTCGCGACGAATGCCGCGCGCAGGGACGGCGTGGAATCGACGACCTCGTCGAGGGCATAGCTGTCCGTGCGCCGAGCAGGATCGGCGTAGTGCTCGACGACGCCGGCCAGCGACGCGCGCAGCGAGGCCCACGGCTCCTCGTCGGCGGGACGCTCGATGAGCGCGACGACGATCCCCTCGCCCATCGCCGTCCACTTCCCCGCGAGGACGTCCTCCTTCGACGGGAAGTAGCGGAAGAACGTGCGCCGTGACATCCCCGAGGCGGCGGCGAGGTCATCGACGGTCGTCGCCTCGTACCCGCGTTCGCGGAACAGTCGGAGGGCGACCGCCATGATGTCCTCCTGGATGAGGAGGCGCTTGCGATCGCGCAGGGAGGGCAGGTCCATTCCAGCATTGTACGCACGAGTCAGTATTGACACTCGGTGTCATTTCTGTCGTAAGGTGTTGTCATCGTCGACGTGAGGACACGCATGGCAAGCGCAGCGCTCTATAAGGATCAGCAGGCGTGGCAGGACCTCCAGGAGTTCCTGCCCGAGCGATTGCGACTCGACGAGACCTCCGCTCCCGATGAGGAGTTCTGGGGGTGGCGGGGGCACGGGATCCATCTTGATCGCTATCGCCGACCCGAGGCGAAGGCCCGTGTCATCCTCCACCACGGCGTCGGGACGAACGGGCGCCAGATGTCGCTCATCCTCGGTGCTCCGCTGGCCCGGCAGGGCTACGACGTCGTCGCGCTCGACAATCTCGGCTACGGGATGACGCGGGTCGAGTCCGGGTACGTGCCGTCGTATGCGGACTGGGTCGACATGGTCATCGACTTCCTCGCCGCCGAGCAGGCGCGAGACCCGAAGCCCACGGTGCTCTACGGCCTGTCGGCCGGCGGCATGCTCGCCTACCATGTCGCCGCGAAGGCCTCACCGGGTGCGCTGAGGGGCATCGTCGGCATGACGTTCCTCGATCAGCGCCATCAGGAGGTCGTCGACCGGACGGCGCGCAGTCTCATCACCGCCCGCGTCGGCATGCCCTGGGTCCGCCTCCTGGCGAGGACTCCGCTGCGCAGCGTCCGTTACCCGATGCGTCTGGCGTCGAAGATGTCGGCGCTGGCCAACAACCCGGGCGCAATGAAGGTCTTCCTCGCCGATCAGACCTCGGCGGGCAATGCGATGTGGCTGCGCTTCCTCGCCGACTACGCCACGTACGTCCCGGCCGTCGAGCCGGTGGACTTCGATGCGTGCCCCGTCCTCCTCACCCAACCCGGCGAGGACCGATGGACCCCGCGAGATCTGTCGGACCCCGTCGTCTCGAGGCTCGATCCGGAGCTGTTCTCCGAGGTCATCCTCGATCGCGCGGGCCACTTCCCGCTCGAGGAGCCTGGGCTGCAGCAGCTCGAGGAGGCCGTCGTCGAGTTCGTCGAGCGCGTGCGTGCCCCAGCCTGAGCGTCACCTCCCTTGGATTCTGCGCCAGGTTCATGGCGACCCTGGGACTCTGCGCCAGACTCATGGCGAAAATCGCGTCGAGATCGCCATGGGCGCGGCGCACAATCGCCGTGAACCTGCCGCAGACCGAGAAACGGTCGCCTCTCCACGCTTCCAGCGCCCGACGACCCCCGCGACAGAACCATGAGGCAGACGCCAGAAGGCCCCGCGTGACGAGATGCCACGCGGGGCCTCCGACAGGGCGAACGCGCCAGCCTGGCACCGCGAACCCTTCAGTTCGACTGCCTGCTCAGGTGGGGTGTCCAGCCTGCTCAGGCGTGCTGTCCTACCTGCTCGACACCCTGCCGAAGAGGTTCGCGATCGGGGCGAGCACCAGCGGCCTGGCGGCGAACCATGCGCCGACGACCACGGCCAAGGCCACGAGGAACCAGATGGCTCCGGCCCAGCCCACGACGTTCGTCCCGGCGAACATGTAGCCGAGGTTCTGCCTCAGCCCGGTCGTGAAGACCAGGAACACGTGGACGGCGATGAAGAACACGAAGAAGATCATCGTCGGGAAGTGGATCGCCCGCGCCAGCGGTGCCGGGTAGATCTTGTTGAGCGTCGTCGCGTTCTTCGGCCACCACTCACTCATCCGCACACCCGTGATCGCAGCCAAGGGAGCGGCGATGAAGACGACGATGAAGTACATGAGCTGCTGGAGCGAGTTGTAGTTGACCCACGCGTCCTCCATCGGCCATTCCAGGGTCATGTACTGCAGCATCGCCGAGAGGGCATTCGGGAAGACCTCCCAGCTCGTCGGCACGATCCGCGCCCAGTGGCCGGACACGAAGAGGAGCACGACGAAGACGACGCCGTTGAGCAGCCAGAGAACGTCGAGGCTCGTGTGCAGCCACAGGTTGATGCTGATCTTCTTCCCGCCGTTCTTCGGCGTGTAGAACGCCGGGGGCTTCTGCTGGTGACGCACCTGCAGTCCCGTGCGAATGATGAGGACCATGAAGAAGAAGTTGAGGAAGTGCGTCCACCGCGCCCACGCCGGGAAGCCCGGTTCGACGAAGTCGGGCAGGTGATACTCGCCCGGGTAGCGCTCGAGGAATCCCGGCACTCCGGGCAGGGTCGTGACTCCGCGTGCGGCGAGGATGAGGATGCCTGCGGCGACGATGAGCCCACCGAGTCCGAGCGAACCGAGACCGATCCACTGCCCCAGCGACTTCGATCCGATCATGATCGGGTCGCGCTTTGCCGGGGCGGCGGGGGCAGGCTTGTCGGATGCAGGCTTCGCCGAGGCGGTCGACTTCGCGGCCGTCGAGTCCCCTGTGGACGTCGTGGACTTCGCCGCTGTTCCCGCCGAGGCGGTCGCTGCGGCCGCCGTCGAACCCGCGGCTGCCGGTTTCGCGCCGGTCCCCGCGGCCGGAGTCTTCGCCGCCGGCTTCTCGGCCGGTTTCGTCGCCGGTCCGCCGGTCTTCGGCAGGCCGGTCCGTCCCGCGGGCTTGTCGCCGGGCTTGCCGGTGTCAGGGCCGGTGGACTTCGGCAGGCCAGTCCTGGTCTTCGGCAGACCCGTGCGGCCCGCAGGCTTGGCGGGTTCGTCCGCCGCAGAGTCAGCTGCGGCACTGTCCTTCTCAGCGGCACTGTCCTTCTCTGCGGCACTGTCCTTCTCTGCGGTGTTCCCACTCGCCGAGGCGGCAGCGCCGGCAGCCACGGCGCCGGCCACCCCAGCGCCCGCGACTGCCGCCGTGGCACCCGCGGTGCTTGCTGTGTCGGCGGTGTCCGCTGCACCGGTGGCATCGGCCGTCGGTGCAGGCGTCGGCTGCTCATCGGTGGGCGCAGTGGCCGTTACTGGGGCGAAGCCCTCGGGCGGCCAGGGGTCGCCACCTGCGGTGCGCGGCAGACCGCGGCGCAGCGGAACATCGCTGAGCTCAGCGGCACCACTCACTGGAGCGGTCTTCGCTCCACCGGCGGCAGGTGCCGCGGCAGCAGCTGTCGAGGCTGCAGGGTCAGCACCTGCAGGAGCCTCAGCACCTGCCGAGGAAACGGACGTGGTCTCGGTCGCAGTCACAGCGTCCGCAGTCACAGCATCCGCAGGCACAGCGTCCGCGCTGGCAGAGTCGACACTCTGGTCACCCGCCCCGGGTGCTGCGGAATCAGCGCTCGCGGCAGAAGGCGCTGCGCTTCTCGAGGGTCCCGTAACCCCGGCAGGGGCGAAGCCCTCCGGCGGCCACGCGTCCCCACCGGACCGGCGAGGCAGCCCACGGCGCAACGGCACCGATGACGCTTCGTCCCCGGCAGAGGCAGCGGCGATGCCGGCTCCGGCAACGCCTGCCCCGGCAGCAGAGCCGGCACCAGTCACACCAGCATGCTCCGTCGCCGCACCGGCGACGGCGTCCTCGGCGGACGTCTGATCGGCAAACGTTTCATCAGCGCGGGAGGTCTGCTCGACGACGGGTTCTCCACCACCGGGCTCAGTCGCACCCGGCTCGGACAGCCCGGTACCAGGCTCGGCGGCTCCTACGGCCTGCGCGGGAGCTTTCACTCCGGCAGGGGCGAGCCCTTCCGGCGGCCAGGCCTCTCCACCGCTCACGCGGGGAAGACCACGGCGCAGGGGAACCTCGGCCGCAGGCGCCGAATCGGCCGAATCAGCGGCGACGGCAGCAGCCGCGCCTGCTCCAACAGCTGCACCCGCGCCGGCAGCGACAGCGCCGCCGGCCGCCTGTGCATCGGCGTCGCTCGAGGCACTGGCGTCGCTCAAGCCAACAGCATCGCTCGCGGCACCGGCAGGCACTTCGGCGTCGGACCCACCGTCGGCCTCAACGGCCACGGTCTCGTCGACACCAGTGTCGACGCCGGAGTCAGCACCGGGCTCGACCCTGGTCGCATCCGATTCGACGGAGTCCACGGTCGAGGTCTCGGCAGCGGTCACCTCGGTGACGGCTCCCGAATCGGCAACGCCCGCAGAATCGACGGGAGCGCCCGAATCGACGGCGCCCGAATCGACAGCACCCGCAGGCTCAGCCGCAGGATCAGCGGCACCCGCCTCGGCGCTCACCCATTCCCGGGATTCCCACTCGACAGCCTGACCGACCGTGCCCTCCGGCGGCCACGGATCGCCGCCGGAGACCCGGGGCAGACCCGAGCGCAGCGTGTTGGAGAAGGTGGCCATATCAGCCCTGTTTCGCTTTCAGGGTCTCGACGGCCTGGGGGACGACCTTGAAGAGGTCGCCGACGACGCCGAAGTCGGCGATGTCGAAGATCGGCGCTTCGCCGTCCTTGTTGACCGCGACGATCGTCTTCGAGGTCTGCATGCCCGCCTTGTGCTGGATCGCCCCGGAGATGCCGAGCGCGACGTAGAGCTGCGGGGACACGGACACACCGGTCTGTCCGACCTGGTGGGACTGCGCGATGTAGCCGGCGTCGACCGCGGCACGCGAGGCGCCGACAGCGGCACCGAGGACATCGGCGAATTCGCCGACGAGCTCGAACGACTCCTCCGAGCCGACACCGCGGCCACCGGAGACGACCTTCTGCGCTCCGCGCAGCTCGGGGCGCGAGGAGGTCTCGACGACGGCTTCGTACGAGGTGACGTCGGCGCTTCGCTTGCCGGAGTCGGTCACCTCGAGGGTCTGCGCGTTCGCGGGCTGGGCCTCAGCGCGGTTCTCGATCGCGCCGAGGCGGACGGTGATGACGGGCGCGCCGAAGGTCGGGGCCGACTGCGCGGTGTAGCCGCCGCCGTAGACGGAGTGGTCGGCGACGATGCCCTCGGAATCGCGTTCGACGCCGATCGCGTCGACCGAGAGCGCCGAGCCCGTGCGCACGGCGAAGCGGCCGGCGAGGTCGCGGCCGTCGATCGAGTTCGGGACGAGGACGGCATCGGGTGCGGTGAGCTCCGCGGCGCCGACGAGGGCGTCGACGGCGAAGGTGCCGAGCGCGGAGCTGCCCGCGGGCACCTCGGCGATCAGGGTCTGGACGGCACCGAGCGAGGCCGCCGTCTCCGCCGCGGCGTCACCGGTGCCGGCAGGGGCGACGATGAGTGCGACGGGGCTGCCGATCGCGGCGGCACCGCCGAGGAGTTCGGCAGCGGGCTTCTCGAGAGCGCCTTCGGGATCGACCGTGAGCGCGACGAGGATGGTGTCCTGGGGGAATTCAGCCATGTCTTCTCTCCTTAGGCGAGGCGGTTCTTGATGAGGAATTCGGCGAGTTCGGCTCCGCCGTTGCCGTCGTCGACGACCTTCTCGCCGGCTTCGCGCGGGGGCTTCTCGGCGACGGAGACCATGATCGACCGGGCGGTCGACTGGTCAGCGGCGTCGATGTCGAGATCGGCGAGGCCGATGACCTCGAACGGCTTCTTCTTCGCCGCCATGATGCCCTTGAAGTTGGGGAAGCGCGCTTCCGGCAGCGCCTCGGTGATCGAGATGACGGCGGGCAGCTCCGCGGTCACCTGCTGCTGACCGCCGTCGACGGCGCGCGTGCCGGAGACGGTGGAGTCGGTGAGTTCGACGGTGCTCAGGCCGGTGACGTGCGGGAGGTCGAGGTGCTCGGCGAGCATCGCCGGGAGCATGCCGGCGTTGCCGTCGGTCGAGATGTTGCCGGTGACGACGAGGTCGTAGTCGCCGCGGCGGATGGCGGCGGCGAGCACCTCGGCAGTGAGCCCGAGGTCGGCGCCGAGGAGTTCCTCATCGGAGATGTGGACCGCATTGCCGGCGCCCATGGCCAGGCCCTTGCGGATCGTCGCAGTCGCACCCGACGGGGCCATCGAGATGACGGTGATCTCGGTGCCGTCGTGGCTGTCCGCGTAGTTGAGGGCGACTTCGAGGGCGCGTTCGCCGATCTCGTCGAGCACGGCTTCCGAGGCGGCACGGTCCGCCAGGCCGGTTTCGAGATCGAGCTTGCGATCCCCGTACGTGTCCGGGACCTCTTTGACCAACACAGCGATCTTCAACGTGGCTCCTATTCGAATGACGCAGGTCCGCCGCCGAGCAGTCAGTCCTGCTGAGTGTCGTCTCCCCCATAATCTACAGGCGGGAAACATGCCGTTCGCCCGCCGCATCCGCGTGCGCATGCGGCGGCGTGCTCCGCCCTCCATGGTACGTGGTGGAGGCCACACTTCGGACACCAGGGTGCCTGTCGGTGCGGGACGAGCTCATCGTTACTGAACGAACGATCGATTTTAAGCCTACCAGCCCGCCGAGGCGGCCCGCACCTGCCGTCGACACCGCCGTGACCCGTGAGCGCCACCGCGATCCCGGTCGCCGGGATCCGCTCCGGCCCCCACGACCTGCCGCACCCACTTAGAATGGTGGAACCTCGACCGGATGCTGGTTCACGACGAGCGCGACCCCGGTGAGGAGCACGACGCACCGAGGCTGCCGGGCGGCAGCCAGCAGCGACGCCGAAGGAGCACGCCCTTGTCATTCGACCTCGACGACATCGACCGCAGCATCATCGCTGCCCTCGTCGAGGACTCCCGGCTGAGCGTGCGCCAGCTCGCCGAACGCGTGCACATCTCCCGCTCCGCCGCGCACAAGCGCCTCACCGCCCTCCTCGAGTCCGGGGCGATCAAGGGCTTCACCGCCGAGGTGGATCGCGCCGCCCTCGGCATGTCCGTGACCGCGGTGGTCGTCGTCAAGGTCGGCGAGCGGCCGTGGCCGGAGGTCCGTGACGAGCTCGCCGCACTCCCCTTCGTCGAGAAGGTTCAGGCCGTCAGCGGCGACATCGACGCGCTCGTCACCGTCAACGCACCTGACAACACGGCGCTGTCCCAGGTCATCCTCCGCCGCATCCACGAGGTTCCCGGCGTCACCTCGTCACGGTCGCTGCTCATCCTCGACGAGGCCGAGGGTCACCGTCCCGGAGCGCAGAGCTCGCTGGGCTGAACAGCCCACCAGGCTGAACAGCCCACTGGGCTGAGCTGCACTCACCTCTGCCGGTACGCCTGCAGCGCCTGTTCGACCATCTCGAGGCTGTAGTTCGCGTCGGAGTATCCGGCGATCGTCGACTTTCCGTTGGGATAGACGTTGCCGGCCTGCGCGGCGGGCAGCTGAGCGAAGACCGGTGAGTCCATGAGCGCGGTGCTCAGCTCGTCGTACTCGCCGCGCAGATTCGAGGTGACGAAGACGATGTCGGCGTCCCCGGCGGCCTTGTCGACGAGTTCGAGCGAGACCTCGGCTTCGGGCTCCGCCGCCTCGGCGTTCTCCGCGATGACTCTGTCCTCGTCGGCCGACCACGTGAGACCGAGCGGATCGTAGATCGTTCCGAGCATGTTCCCGCTCCCCCACAGGTACGCGGTGTTCTCAGTGAATGAGGAGAGCGTCGCGATCGTCGTCCCGTCGGTGACGTCGCTGTACTCCTCGCTGATGCGCGTCTGCTCGGCGATGAAGGCGTCGTCGAGGGCCTTGAGCTCCGTGCTCCGGTTGACCGCGTCGGCGACCTCCCCGACCCGCTGCTTCCAGTTCGCGCGGTCTCCGCCGCGCAGGGTGAACTGGTAGACGGGAGCGATGTCCTCGAGCTGGTCGACGACACCGGTATCGAGGGTGTTCGGGGCGAGGATGAGGTCGGGGTCCGTCGTCGCGAGCCGCTCGATGTCCGGTTCGTCGGTCGCCACGACGGGCACCTCGCCGAGGCGGTCGACCCACCCCTGAGGCACCGAGGCCTCCTGGTACTCGCCCTGTCCGACGGGCGTCATCCCGAGGTCCATGAGGGTCTCGGTCGCGGCGTAGTGCAGGGTGGCGACAGCCTGCGGCTGGGCGGGAATGACGATGTCGGCTCCGGTGGCGTCGGTGACGGTGCGGGTCTCGCCTCCGCCTGCCGCCTCGGCGTCGGCGGAACCGCCTCCCCCGCAGCCGGCGAGGAGGGCGAGCGCGGCACAGCCGGCGGTCAGCGCGGTCATCGTCTTCAGTGTCATGGCGTCCTTTCGCGGAGCGAACGACGGAAACCCTCGAAGCGGTCGTCGCTGAGTCGTGCGCGCACGATGATCGGCAGCATCTGCGCGGACGACCGAATCGCCGCTGTCGAGGGTTCCGTGTCGGATGAAACAGTGAGATCCCGCGGGACGCGACTCCAAGCAGGTGTGTCAACTGCCGTGATGCGCGGTCCGTTCGTGATCTCGTAGGTTAGCCTAACCTGATTTATCGTCGCCCCGCAATCCGCCGAGGCGGTTGATCGTCAGGCGAACACCGCGCCCCGACGAATGCCGTGTGCCGACCCCACAGGGCCGCTTGCCCCGACTCCCCGACGCCGACACGCGGGCGATGTCGGCGAGAAGTCGATGCGCCGGCGACGAGTTGCCCGCCTGACGATTTCCTGCCGACATGGCGTGCGTGTCGCCGTTCAGCGCCCGCACAGTCGGCACCCGCACAGTCGGCGGCCAGGGTCAGCCGGCGGCCAGGGTCAGCCGGACGGCGCGGATCGTCAGTGCGAGCGCCCGCGCCCGAGCCTCCCGATCAGCGACTCCGGCGCTGACGGAGTGGAGATGCCCGGAGCCGACGGTGAGGAACACGTACATCGCGGCCCACTCGACGGGCACCTCGGAGGTGATCGACCCGTCGGCCTGACCGCGGGCGATGACCGCCTCGAGGGCGTCACCCTCAGCCCCACCCTGCTGACCGACGGCAGCATCCCCGTCGCCAGCCGCGGCGGCGCGACGCTCGCGCTCCACCTCGGCGAAGGTGTCGTCGGTGATGATGGGATTGTCGGCGAAGAGCAGGGTGAGCACGTCGGGGACGGTGAAGAGCTGGGTGCACACCCGCTCTACGGCGTCGAGACCGTTGCCGACCTCGGGCCGGGCCGATCGGAAGGCGTCAGTGAACACCCGCGCACCGTGGCGGGCCACCTCGGCGATCATCGCCTCCCGATCGCCGAAGTGCCGGTAGAGCGTCGTGCGACCGACTCCGAGGTGCGTCGCGACCTCGCCCATCGACGCCGCCGGATTCGCCGCGAGCACCGCCAGCGCTTCCCGCACGAGGGCATCCCTGCCGAGCCGTCCCATCCCTGTGCCCATCTGCGCCCTTCGTCGTCGGATCGTGTCTCATCGCCCAGCCGCATCGCCGACCGTCGGATCGAGAGATCGCCGTCTCTCGATTCTCCCCCATGGAACACTAATGTTCCATCCTGGTACACTGATGTTCCAGAACGGCGTGAGATCCGCGCTGTCACGAGACCCGGGAGGATCGATGTCACGCGCGCCCGCCGACGTCTTCGCCCTCAGCCGTTCCGACATCGTCGTCATCAGCCTCGTCTGCGTGGCCGCGGGCATCGCGCTCGGCTTCTTCCTGCCTGCGGTCGCCGGGCTCGCCGCCCGCTTCCCGATTCCCTTCGGCGACATCATCGAGAAGCTCAGCGCCTTCGACGAGCAGTGGATCGTCGTCGCCCGGCCGATCCTCGGCGCACTGCTCGGCGGTGTGGCCGCGCTCGTCGTCGTCGAGTCGACGTCGCGGCTGACGATCGGCGAGGACGGGATCACCGTCGGGTCGCGCAGCGGAGACCCGGTGCGGATCACGCGGCAGTCGTTCGTCACCGCCTACTTCGACGGCCGTCAGCTGACGATCCTCACCACCGGCGGCCACCAGGCCTTCAAAGGCGGCGTCGAGGGCAGGAGGGAGAAGGTCGCCGAGGCATTCACCGCCCGCGGCTACCGCTGGGGTGAGATCTGAGCGGCTCCCACGCTCAGCAGCTCCCGCTCGACCATTCGACCCCGGCCATTCGTCCCCTCCACCCCGCCTCGTTCGGGCAGTTCGTCCACCGTTCGCGACACGATCGGCACCCCCGTCCGTGACCGTCTGGAGAGCCTGGATCGGTGATCGCGGTCACGTCATCATGAAGTCATGACCATCGACGTTCCCACCACAGGCCGCGCTCTTCCCCAGCTGCAGCCCATCAGCTTCATCGGCCCCGACGGCCGACCGACCGACACCCCGACCGAGGGACTGACGATCCCGAGCGATCGGACCCTGACCGGCCTCTACCGGCAGATGGTCCTCGTCCGCCGGTTCGAGGCGCAGGTGACCCACCTGACCAGGCAGGGACGCCTCGCCACGTATCCGTCGGCGGCGGGACAGGAGGCGTGCGAGGTCGGCGCGACGACTGCGCTGTCGCCGAACGACTGGCTGTTCCCCACGTACCGCGACTCCGCGGCTCTGCTCACCCGCGGCGTGCCCGTGAGTGAGATCCTCGCCGCCTTCCGCGGTGACTGGCACTGCGGCTTCGACCCGCAGGAGTACCACACCTCACCAGCGGCGACGCCGCTGGCCACGCAGACCCTCCATGCCGCCGGCTTCGCGATGGCCTCGAAGCTCAAGGGCCGTCACGCGGCGACGCTGACGTTCCTCGGCGATGGTGCGAGCAGTGAGGGCGACACCCATGAGGCCTTCAACTTCGCCTCGGTGTGGCAGACCCCGACGGTCTTCGTCATCCAGAACAATCAGTACGCGATCTCGACCCCGCTGCGCGAGCAGTCGAACGCGACGATGCTCGCCGACCGCGCCGCCGGTTACGGGATGCCCGGCATCCGCGTCGACGGCAATGATGTCGCCGCCGTGTTCGCCGCCGTCTCCGCGGCCCTCGAACGCGGTCGCGAAGGCGACGGGCCGACCCTCATCGAATGCCTCACGTACCGGATGGAGTCGCACACGAACTCCGACGATCCGACGAAGTACCGCGACGCCGAGGAGGTCGAGCACTGGAAGCAGTTCGACCCGATCGACCGCCTCGAGACGTTCCTCCGCGACCGCGGCGTCCTCGATGACGACCGCGTCGCAGAGATCGCTGCCGAGGCCGAGACGCTGGCCGCCTCGGTGCGCGAGGCGATGAACACCGAGGCCGAGGTCGACCCGACCGAGCTGTTCGCCTTCGTCTACGGGACCGAGCGCACGAGCCTGAGCGAGCAGCGCGCCCAGCTCGAGGCCGAACTCGCAGGGGCTGAGGCATGAGCGTCGACTCCACGACCGACACCGCGCCCGCCGACACCCCTGAGCCGGCGACCGCAGCGACGGCGACCGCAGCGACCGCGGACACGGCCACAGACACAGACACCGCTACGACCGCGACCACCGCCGCCCCCGCCTCGGTGACGATGACGAAGGCCCTCAACCAGGCGCTGCGCGATGCCCTGGCCGAGGACGAGAACGTCGTCGTCTACGGCGAGGACGTCGGCCGCCTCGGCGGGGTCTTCCGGGTCACGGAGGGCCTGCGGAAGGAATTCGGACCCGAACGCGTGTGGGACTCCCCGCTCGCGGAGTCGGGCATCGCCGGCACCGCGGTCGGCATGGCGATGGCGGGAATGCGCCCGGTCATCGAGATGCAGTTCGACGCGTACGCCTACCCCGCGTTCGAGCAGATCGTCTCCCACATCGCGAAGATGCGGAACCGGACGAAGGGCCGTGTCACCCTGCCGATCACGATCCGCATCCCGTACGCCGGTGACATCGGCGGCGTCGAGCACCACTCGGACTCCTCCGAGGCGTACTGGACGTCGACGCCGGGACTCACCGTCGTCACCCCGTCGAATCCGGCCGACGCGTACTCGCTCCTGCGCGAGTCGATCGCCTCCGACGATCCCGTCATCTTCATGGAGCCGAAGTCCCGGTACTGGATGAAGGACACGCTCAGCCTGCCGGTGACGACGGCTCCGATGAACCGCGCCGAGGTGGTCCGCGAGGGCAGCGACGTCACTCTCCTCGCGTACGGGCCCACCGTCCGCACGGCCCTCTCGGCCGCCGAGGCGGGAGCCGAGCACGGACTGTCCATCGAGGTCATCGACCTGCGCTCGCTCTCGCCGTTCGACGACGAGACCGTGTCCGCCTCCGTCCGCCGGACCGGACGGGCCGCGGTCATCCATGAGGCCGCCCAGTTCGGCGGCTACGGCGCCGAGGTGGCCGCCCGGGTCACCGAACGCAACTTCACGTACCTCGCCGCCCCGATCCTCCGGGTCACCGGCTTCGACGTGCCCTATCCGTCCCCGAAGCTCGAGGAGTACTACTTGCCGACCGCCGAACGCGTCCTCGACGCCCTCGAATCCTGGGATTGGGAGCTGTGATGAGTGCTGTCTCGACCACCGGAGCACGCGACTTCATCCTCCCCGACCTCGGCGAGGGCCTCACCGAGGCGGAGCTCATCGGCTGGAAGGTGGCCGTCGGCGACACCGTCCACGTCGACCAGATGGTCGTCGAGGTCGAGTCCGCGAAGAGCGTCGTCGAACTGCCGTGCCCGTTCGCGGGCACGATCGTCGCGCTCCACGCGAACGCCGGTGACACCGTCGAGGCCGGGCAGGCCCTGCTCTCCGTCGCCGAGGCGGGGGCCACTGACGCTGCCCCCGCGGGCGATGCCGCCGGTGCCGGTTCCACTGGTGCCGATTCGGGTGCCGCCGCGGACGAACTGCCCACCGACGACGCCGACCCCGTCGGCATCGAAGGCGGAGGAGCGAACCTCATCGGCTACGGGACGACCGCGCCGAAGGCGCGCTCGGGCAAGAAGCGCTCATTCGGCGCGAAGTCGCCCGTCTCACCGGCGGAGACGCCGAGCACACCGGCCCAGTCGGCTGAGCCGGCCGCGCCGTCCACCCCGGCTCCCGCGCAGCCGGCAGACACCGCCACCACCTCCCCCGTCTCCTCGCCGATCGTGCGCAAACTCGCGAAGGATCATGGCATCAGCGCGAAGCACCTGCCGGGAACCGGCCCAGGCGGGGTCGTGACCAGGGCAGACGTCCTCGCCGCCGTCGACCGACAGGGTGCGGACGGCCTCCAGGGCACTCCTGAGCGCCAGGCCACGCCCACCTCGGCGCCGGGCCAGCCGCACACCGCGGCCACGACGGGAACCCCGATCCCGAGCACGGACCGCGACACCCGCACTCCGATCACGGGACTGCGGAAGGTCGTGTCCGAGCGGCTCTCCCAGTCGCGGAGGGAGATTCCCGAGGCGACGATCTGGCTCGACGTCGACGCGACCGAGCTGCTGACGACGAAGAAGGCCCTCGAGGCCCGCACGGGCGAGAAGTTCTCGCTGCTCGCCCTCGTCGCCCGCTTCGTCATCGCCGGGCTGAAGAAGTATCCGATCCTCAACTCCTCGATCGACACGGCCGCGAACGAGATCGTCACCCACGGCGACATCAACCTCGGGCTCGCAGCCCAGACGCCGCGCGGACTCATGGTTCCCGTCGTCCACGGGGCCGGGGAGATGAGTCTGCGGCAGCTGCGCGACGAGATCGGCGAGACCGTGGGCAAGGCCTCGACCGGCAAGTTCGCGTCCTCGGAGCTGACCGGCGGGACGTTCACCCTCAACAACTACGGCGTCTTCGGCGTCGACGGGTCCGCCCCGATCATCAACCTCCCCGAGGTCGCGATGCTCGGCCTCGGTCGGATCAAGGACCGGCCGTGGGTCTCACACGGCGAGCTCACGGTGCGCAAGGTGATGTTCCTCAGCTTCGTCTTCGACCATCGTGCGTGCGACGGTGCCGAGCCGAGCGAGTTCCTCACCTTCGTCGCCGACTGCATCGAGAACCCGATCTCCCTCCTCCCGGAGGTCTGAGCCAGCGGCGGTCGTCACGCCGCCGCGTGACGGCCGCGTGACGGAAGTTCCGGACGCGGAGTGTCGATTCTGGTCACCGAGATCGACACTCCGCGTCCGGAACTTCGTCGCTCACGCCGAACCTGAGGACTCGAGTGCGAGCTGCGGCCATGTCGCGAGGTCAGCGCGCAGCTGCCGGTCATGCGTGGCGACGACGATCGCCGAGGCGGTCGTGCCCAGGGCATCGGTGAGATCGTCGACGAGCGACGCGGAGAGATGGTTCGTCGGCTCGTCGAGGAGGAGCAGATCGGGCTGCTCGGCCAGGCACAGCGCGAGCTGGAGGCGTCGCTGCTGCCCCTGGGACAGACGTCCGACCGGCGTCCTGGCCGCTGCCGAGTCGAGCAGGCCGAGACTCGTCAGCGACGGCGCGCCATCGTCGTTTCGCGCGCGTGCCCGACCATTCTCCCGTGCGCTCCGCTCGACGTGTTCGACGTGTTCGACGTGTTCGGCGTAGATGCGGAACGCCGGCGTCGTCGCGTCCCAGTCGGGTGGCTCCTGGGTCAGCAGTGCGATCCGCGCCTCAGGATGCCGCGACACCACCCCGGTGCTCGGGGTGACCAGTCCGGCGAGCACCGCGAGCAGCGTCGACTTGCCTGCCCCGTTCGGACCGCTGAGCACGAGCCGATCGCCGCCGTCGACAGCGATCGACACCGGCGCAGTCAGACGCCGCTCGACTGTGATGTCGTCAGCGCTGAGGATCGGTGACCCGGGGCGCGTCCGCGACACCGGCCAGGACAGGCGCAGCGGGGGTTGCGGCACCGTCACCCGGTGGGACTCGAGCTCCTCGACTCGCCGGTTGAAGGCCTGGACGACTCCGGCTGCCCGCGTCGCGCGCTGGTGCTTGCCCGTGCCCTTCGGCGGTCGCCACCCGGTGGAGAGGCGCCCCCGGGCATCCTCGGCGGCCTGCGTGAGACGGGAGTGCTCGGCCACCTCGGCGGCATAGTCCTGCTCCCAGCTCTCCCGCTCGCGTCGCACCCCGTCGACCCACCCCGCATAGCCGCCGGCGTACGTGCGTGGCCGCCCGTCCCGGCTGGGATCGAGGTCGAGGAACGTCATGGCGACGTCGCGGAGCATGGCCCGGTCGTGGCTGACGATTGCGATCCCGCCGGGATGCTCCCGCAGGCGGGTCGTCAGGTAGTCAAGGGCAGCGGCGTCGAGGTGGTTCGTCGGTTCGTCGAGGAGGAGCAGGTCCGTGGTCGATCCGAGCACCATGGCCAGGCGCACACGGTAGCGCTGCCCGACCGAGAGGCTGGCCAGAGTGCGGGTTCGGTCCGTCGTCGCGTGCAGCCCGGCAAGGGCGATGTCGATGCGCCGTTCGGCGTCCCACGCGTCGAGGCCCGTCGCACGGTCAAGGGCTGCGGCGTAGTCGTCCTCGGCCCCGGTCTCACCGCCGGCCAGCCTCGCGGTCGTCTCCTCGAGCGCCGCCAGTGCCGCGAGTTCGTCGCTGATGGACTCGGCGATGAGGTCGCCGACAGTCCGCTCCCCCACGGCGTCGAGCTCCTGCTCGACGAGCGCGAGCGTTCCGGTGCGGGTCACCGTCCCCGCGTCGGGAACGAGCGCACCGGCGAGAACGTGGAGCAGGGTCGTCTTCCCGCGCCCGTTCTCGCCGACGATGGCCAGCCGGGAGCCGGCGGAGAGCGTGACGTCGACGCCGTCGAGGACCAAGCATCCGCCGCGGTCGACGGTGAGGTTCTCAGCGCGGATGTGCGCGGCCGCGCCTGCGGGAAGGGTGATGTGTCGAAATGGTGAAGTCAGTGGCATTGCAGTCTCTCAGCTCGTCATGGAGCCGGACAGCACAATGGAGCCGCCCGGCGATCAGCCTGGACGGCGAACGAGAGATCAGAGGGTTGAGAAGACCGGTCCCGCCGCCGTCAGCGGCGGTTCCACAGTTTCATCGAATCGATCATGGCACCCAGTCTAGCAAGCGGCTCGCCCCGGTCAGCAGACCCGCTCACGCCCGGGCGGGCTCGGGGCGGTTCTCGTGGGCGATGCCCGAGTGCTCGTCGCCGTTGCCGAACCGCAGCAGCCGCAGAGCGTTGAGGACGACGAGGAACGTCGATCCCTCATGGATGAACACGACCGGTCCCATCTGCAGCCCGAGCAGGCTCGCGGGGACGAGGAAGGCGACGATGACGAGGGAGGCGATGAGGTTCTGCCGGATGATCGCCGAGGAGGCCCGGCTCAGCCTGATGAGGAACGGAACCTTGCCGATGTCGTCGCTCATCAGTGCGACATCCGCGGTCTCGAGCGCGACGGCCGAGCTCGCGGCCCCCATCGCCACCCCCACCGAGGCGTTCGCCATGGCCGGGGCGTCGTTGACGCCGTCGCCGACCATCGCAGTGTCGCCCTGCGAGGAGAGTCGGCGGATCGTCGACACCTTGTCCTCGGGCATGAGGTCGCCGGCGGCGGTGTCGACGCCGACCTCGGACCCGATCGCGTCGGCAACGCGCTGATTGTCCCCGGAGATCATCACGAGCTCATCGACGCCGGAGGTCCGCAGGGAGCTGATGACGGCCTTCGCCTCGGCGCGCGGGGCGTCCATGACGCCGAGGGCCCCGAGGAACCGGCCGCCCCAGCGGACGACCATGATCGTCCGGCCCGCGTTCTGCAGCTGCGTGACGAGGTCCTCGATCTCCGGAGTGAGATCGCCTGAGAACATCCGCAGGCTGCCGAGTTCGGCGCGCTGCCCGGCGATCGTCGCGGTCACGCCCTGACCGGTGACCGATTCGACGTCGCCGGCCTCGAGCCGGTCGGCGGCCGGCACCTGCGGGTCGAGCCCGGTGACGATCGCCGTGGCCAGGGGATGGTCGACGGAGGATTCGAGGGCGAGGGCGACGCGGGAGAGCTCGTCGGCCTCGACACCCGCGGCGGGTCGGATGTCGGTGAGCCGGGGCAGTCCCCAGGTCAGCGTGCCGGTCTTGTCGAAGGCGATCGAGCGCACCTTCCCGAGCGTCTCGAGGGGTCCACCGCCCTTGATGAGCAGTCCCGCCCGGGCCGCGCGGGCGACACCGGAGAGGACGGCGGCGGGAGTGGCAATGGCGAGCGCGCACGGGCTCGCTGCGACGAGGACGAGCATCGCCCGGTAGAAGCTGTCGGCGAACGTCTCGTCGAGGACGAACCAGCCGACGGCGAGGACGATGAGGACCATCGCGATGACGGCGGGAACGTACCAGCGCTGGAACCGGTCGATGAAGCGCTGGGTCGCGCTCTTCGTGTCATCGGCTTCGCGGACCATCGTCACGACCCGGGAGAGCGTCGAGTCCGCGGAGACGGCGAGGACGACGATGTCGAGGGAGCCGGAGCCGTTGACCGTGCCGGCGAACACCCGGGAGGCCGGGTCGATGCGACCAGGGTTGTCGACAGCCTCGGTGCGGTCGGTGACCGGGGACTTCTCCGCGGGGATGCTCTCGCCGGTGATCGCCGACTGGTCGACGGCCGAGTTGCCGACGGCGACGAAGCCGTCGGCGGGGATGCGGGCATGGGGGCGCACGACGACGACATCGCCGATCTCGAGGTCCTCGGTGGGCCGCTCCACGACGACATCGCCGATGCGCACGAGCGCGGTGGCCGGGGCGAGCTCCGCGAGCGCTTCGATCGAGCGCTTGGCCCGTCCCATCGCGTACTCCTCGAGGGCGTGACCGAGGGAGAAGAGGAAGAGGAGCACAGCGCCTTCGGCGAACCGGCCGACGCTGGCCGCGCCGATCGCGGCGACGAGCATGAGGAAGTCGACCTCGAACCGGCCGTGCCGCACGGAGTTGATCGCCGTGGCGAAGGTGAAGAACCCGCCGAAGAAGTACGTCGCGAGGAAGAGGGGGATGGCGATCTGGGTCAGGGGTGCGCCGGGGACGAAGTACTCGAAGATCGCTCCGGCGATGTAGGTGACACCGGAGGTGATCGCGAACCCGAGCTCCCAGGCAGGCCCGCCGAGGCGACCGTGGCCGTGCCCGTCATCGCCGGGTTTCGCACGCGACCGGTCGTTCGTCGCTGTGACAGCTGCCGACTCGTTCCGCTTCTCGTCCATACCCCAATCGTATGCACGTATATTTATATGTCAATATGTTTGCGGGAATTCCCAGTCGTCCAAGGGCTCAGTCGCCGAGGAGCGCTCAGTCGTCGAGAAGCACTGCGGCGTACATCGGGCGGGCGGCGTCGGGGCTCGGCGGGTGGAAGAGCCCGGCCGTCGCGTCACGGTAGAGCCGGGAGGCCTCGTGGCTGTTGTCGAAGCCGCTGCCGCCCGTGCTCAGCAGGGCGGCCTCCGCGGTGCGGCGGGCCACCTCGGCGGACTTGATCCGCGCACCGACGAGGCGCAGAGGCCAGCCGGCGCCGTGATCGACGAGGTCGTCGAAGTCGCGGGAGTACGCGTCGATCATCGCGGGCACCGTGAGGGAGTCGAGGTGGGCGTCGGCGAGGCGGGCGCGGGCTTCGGGGACCTCGGCGAACGTCGTCCCGGACTTCGCCGATCTCCGCGTCTTCAGCGCTGCCGCCCCGACTTCGAGGGCGCGCGCGGCGATGCCGGCGTAGACGGCGGCGATGAGGAGCTGGAAGTTGCTCGTGATCGCGAACGTGAGCAGGTCGGGGTGACGACCGGCGGGGATGACCCGCGAGACGCGGTCGGGGCGCATCGGCACGCGGTCGAGGATCGTCGCCCGCGACTGGGAGCCCCGCATGCCGAGGACGTCCCACGTCTCCGACACGGTGATTCCCGGGGCGTCGCGGTCGATGAACCCGTAGACGAGTTCGCCCTCCGCCGGCTCGTCGCCGTCGGGGCCGGCGATGCCGTCGTCGACCGGGGTGATCGCGCCGTGGACGATGAGCCGGGTCCACACGGGTGACAGCGAGGTGAAGATCTTCACCCCGGTGAGTTCGTAGCCGCCGTCGGGGGTCGGGACCGCCTCGGTGTGCGAACCCTGGAGCACCCAGTCGTTGCCGGGTTCGGAGATCCCGAACGCGAAGATCTCACCGGCCATCGCCTCGTCGAACACCCAGTTCAGCGAATCGTCGCCGCGATCGGCCAAGGCCTTGACGACGCCGGTGGTCATGAGGTGCATGTTGACGGCGAGCGCGGTCGCCGGGGCCGCCGAGGCGAGGCGCTGCTGGAGTCGGGCGACCTCGAAGAGGCTCAGCCCCGGTCCCCCGTGGGCGACGGGGACGAAGAGCGTGAGGTAGCCGCGGGACTTGAGCTCCTCGAGGTCCGCGTCGAAGAAGCCGTTCTCCCGGTCGGTGACAGCTGCGCGCTCCCGGAAGCGCTCGAGCATCTCTGCGGGCAGGAAGCGCTCGCCGAGTTCGGTGATGTGGGCTTCGCGATCGGTCATCGTCTCTCCTTGTTCTCTGTTGTCACGCTGTGATCCGGGCGAGTCCTCACGGGGTGATCCGGGCGAGGATGATCGCGCCGTTGTGGCCGCCGAAGCCGAAGGAGGTCGACAGCACGGTGTCGATCGGCGACTCGTCACCCACTGACCTCGCCTGACCAGCGACGATGTCCCAGCCCTCGGCGTCCGGGTCGCCGAGGTTGAGCGTCGGCGGCAGAGTCTGATCCCGCATCGTGTGCACGGCGATGATCGCTTCGACGACTCCGGCGGCGCCGAGGAGGTGGCCGGTGCTCGACTTCGTCGCGCTGATCGGGATCGTGCGGGCGGTCTCGCCGAGGGCGGCGTCGAAGGCGGCGAGTTCGGCTCGGTCGCCGGCCGGGGTGCCGGTGGCGTGGGCGTTGATGTGGTCGATGTCGGTCGGTTCGAGTCCGGCATCGGTCAGTGCCGCGCGCATCGCCGCTGCCGCACCGCGGCCCTCGGGGTGCGGGTTCGTCGGATGGTGGGCGTCGCTCGCGGCTCCGAACCCGGCGAGCTCGGCGAGCACCGCGGCACCACGGGCGGCCGCGCTGTCAGCGGATTCGAGGAGGATCGCCGCAGCCCCGTGGCTCATGACGAAGCCCTTCCGGGCGGCGTCGAAGGGTCGGCTCGCCGCATGCGGATCGTCCTCGTACCCGGCGGCGAGGGCCCGGAGGTTGGCGTTCGAGGCGAGGTTGACCGGTCCGAGGCAGTCCTCCATCCCGACGACGAGGACCGCGTCGGCGTATCCGTGGCGGATGCGCCGCATCGCCTCGCCGAGGCCGATCGCCCCGGACGCGCAGGTGGCCGACACGCCCTGTGCGGGTCCGCGGAGGTCGAAGCGCTGACTGAGCAGGGCGGCCGCGGAATCGGGGGCGCCGTGGATGGCGAGGGTGAGCGGGACACCGCGCGGGCCCGCCGCGTCGAGGGCGCGGGTGGCGGCCTGCATGGCATCGACGGGTCCGGATCCGGTGGCGGCGATGACGCCGACGCGCTCGCGGTCCCACGGCAGCGCCGCGGCAGGGTCGGGAATGCCGGCCTGCGCCAGCGCCTGGTCGCCGGCGGCGATCGCCCAGTGCTGGACCGGGCTGAGACGACGGGCGAGCGCTCGCGGGAGGACCGCCTCGGCGTCGAAGTCCGTGATCTGCCCGCCGATGCGCACGGCGAGGTCGGCGAACTCCTCGCCGACGAGGACGTCGATCGCGCTCCGTCCCGCGCGGACCGCGTCCCAGAGGCTCTCGGGGTCGAGCCCGCTCGGGGTGATCGCGCCCATGCCGGTGATGACGGCGCGGCGGTCACCGCTCACGGTCGCCGCCTCACAGTCTGCGTCCCTGTTCGTTCACGATGAGGTCAACGGTTTCTGCGCGTCGAATCTTCCCGCCGACCGTGCGCGGGAGCTGATCGAGGACGTAGAACCGCCGCGGCACGAACTGCGGTGCGAGCTGGGTCCGCCCGTGCGCGAGGAGAGCCGCCTTGTCCGGGAGGCCCGCCATCGACTCTGACTCCGGCTCCGACTCCGGCTCCTGCGTCGGCGTCGGCCGGTCGCCGCCGTCCTCGATGACGAGGGCGACGACGGTGCCGAGGTTCGCATCGGGGAGGGCGATGGCGACGACCTCGCCGAGGTGGGGCACGGTGCCGTACGCCCGTTCGACCTCGGGGAGGGAGACCTTGTGTCCCCCGGTGACCGCGATGTCCCCGGCCCGTCCGGCGAGCTGGAGGAGACCACCGGCCATCCGCCCCTGATCATGGACGGTGGCCCAGCCGTCGGGGCCGCGGAGGACCTCGGTGCTCGTGCCGGTGACGTAGCCCTCGGAGCATGCGGCGGCGAGGATCCACAGCGTCCCGAGCTCACCGTCGGGCACGGGGGAACCGGAGTCGTCGCGGATCTGTGCGCCGATCGTCGGATAGATCGTGATCCACGTGCCGTCGCCGGCGCGGGAGTCTCCGATGAATCCGATCTCCGCGGCCCCGTAATAGCTGATGAGACGGGTGTCGGGAAGAACGGCGCCGAGGCGGTCGCGGATGACTGCGGGCAGGTTCGCTCCCCCGGTGACGACGAGGTCGAGACCGGCGAAACGCTCGGGGTCGCGGTCGGCCGCCTCGGCGAGCGCCCGAACGATTGCCGGCACCGCGACGATCCGGGTGACGTTCTCCTCGGCGATGCGCCGACCCATCGCGGCGGGGTCGAACTCGTCGGCGACGTGGACGCTGCCGCCGGTCGCGAGGCTCTCGATGACGGCGTAGAGGGTGAGGCTGTAGGACACGGGTCCGGGCGCGAGCGTCGCGACGCCCGGCAGCGGTTCGAGGTGGGCGGCGGAGACGGCGACGTTCGCCCGGTACTGCTCCCGGGTCTTGATGAACGCCTTCGGGTTGCTCGTCGTGCCCGACGAGAAGAGCATGAGGAAGGGCTCCGCGGGGGCGCGCACGCGCGGGGCGGTCAGGTCGGGATCGGACCGGTGGGCGGCGACGGCGGCCTCGAAGGCGGTCGCGGAGATGACGGTGCCGGTCCATGCGGAGGCGGCGAGCGCCTCGGCGAGGGCGGGTGAGTCGCTGATGACGACGCCGATGCCGGTGGCCCGGATGATCCCGACCTGGTGGCTCAGCGGCCAGCGGGGGTCGATCGTCGCGGAGACCGCGCGGAAGCCGGCGAGCCCGGCGACGATGCGGGCGGTGAGGAACGCCGAGGTGTGGCTCACGGCTGTGATCGGCACGCCCGCGGCCTCCGGGGCCGGTGTCGGCGGGGCGCTTTGGGCGCGATGGAGGGCGTCGACGGCGGCGAAGACGGCCCGGGAGTCCGCGACGAGCTCGGCGTAGGTGAGCCGGTCGTCGCCGCCGACGATCGCGGGACGGTCGGGATGGGACGCCGCGGTCTCGAGGATGCTCGCGGTGATGGGCACGGGGACCTCCGTCGGTCGTGCGGCTCGAGGCGGTCAGGCCGCCTGGCTGCGCGCGCTCATGTCCGGCGCCTTGGCCGGTGTCGGGTCCGTGGAGACGGTCTTCGGGGCGCCGACCATGATCTCGGCGTCGGGGGCCGGAACGATCATCCCGAGCGGGTCGGTCAGTCCCGCCTCGGCGTAGAGCCGGGTGACGCGGGAGCGCAGGGCGCGCATGATGAAGATCGCGGCGATGGGGATGAGGACGATGATGATCACCGAGGTGACGCCGACGGCCAGCGAGATCGAGTCGGCGACGCCGTACATCGGGAGGCCGAAGAGCCCGAAGATCACACCGAGGATCGCGAGTGCGCCGAGCCAGACGAAGACCATCGTCACCCGGCTCCACACAGTGTCGAAGCGGCTGAGCTCCTCGTCGAGGGCGACGATCTCGGAGAGTTCGGGGCGGCGGTCGGCGGGAATCCGCCGGAACACCTGTTCGCCTGCGTCCGTGCTGTTCGACCACTGTCGGATGACCTGGCCGTTGCCGGTGATGTGCCACCGTGATGTCCACTGCTCCGTCATAGTGCGCAGTCTAAAGGGTGGAGATGAGCGCAGAATTCAGGGCTGATGTCGAGCGGGATCCGCCTCGGAGGCGATGCATCCACCTCGGAGGCGATACTGGGAGGCATGGATGACCGACGATGGCACCGCGGGGACGCGATCCTGTGGACCTATATCAACCCCGATTTCCCTGATCTCGTCGATCAGCGTCCTGTCACGGTCGTCGCCGACGACGAGCGGCATCTGGCGGTGTGGCTGGCACCCGGAACGCGCGTGCTCCATCAGGTCCTCGCGGACGGTTCGGAGCTGCGCAGCGCCGAAGGATCCGCACGATTCACGGCTCCTCGGGCGCAGGCGGTGCGGTCCTGGGTGGGCAAGGGAATCCTCGCGGTGTTCCAACCCGACACGATGCACTCCGTGTGGTTCTTCGAGAGCGCGTCGGGACGACGCGATTCCTACTACGTCAACATCGAGGCTCCGTTCACCCGCGACGGCTCAGGCATCACGACCTCCGATCTCGTCCTCGATCTCGTGGTCACCGCGGACGGCACGCATCGGTTCAAGGACGAGGACGAACTCGAATTCGCCGAGGCAGCGGGGCTGTTCTCCTCCGCCGACGTCACGTCGATCCGCGAGGCCGCTCAGCGTGCGGTGGCCGATGTGGAGCAGTGGCGGTTCCCCTTCGGCTCGGGCTATGAATCGTTCCAGCCCGATCCGAGCTGGCCCGTGCCGTCGCTGCCTCACGATGCCGACTGGGAATTCGAGACCTGACGCCGCCGGATCCGGCGGCGAGCGATCAGCGCACAGCGACGCGGGCGCCGCACCGAGCCCTGGGATGACTCCCGGACCCGGCGCGACGCCCGCGCGGTGATCGGTGCGCGACCGATCAGGCTGAGTTCACCAGGTGGTCACTCGGCGACGTAGTACATGCGCTTGTTGACGAACTCGTCCATGCCGTAGGGACCGAGCTCGCGGCCGAAGCCCGAGCGCTTGGTGCCGCCGAACGGGATCTCCGCGCCCTCACCGGCCGGGGTGTTGACGTTCGACATGCCGACGTCGAGGCGCTGTGCGATCTTCGCGGCGCGCTCCTCGTCCTTCGAGAACACGGCGCCGCCGAGGCCGAAGTCCGTGTCGTTGGCGAGGTTGAGGGCGTCGTCGTCGCTCGAGACCTTGTAGACGGTCGCGACCGGGCCGAAGAGCTCCTCGCGGTAAGCGTCCATCTGCTCGGTGACGTTGGTGAGCACGGCCGGGGTGATGTAGGCCGAACCGTCGTCGGCGAGTTCACCGCCGACGAGCGTCGCACCCTGCTCGACGGCGCGGTCGAGCTGCTTGCGCAGGTTCTCCGCGGCAGCGCGCGAGGACAGCGGCGAGTATCCGCCTTCGATCGGATCGGACGGGTTCGACTTCTGCGAGCTCTGCGCGCGCTCGGTGAGACCGGCGACGAAGTCGTCGTAGATGTCGTCCATGACGATCATGCGCTTGTTCGCGTTGCAGACCTGACCGGTGTTGTAGAGACGGGTTCCCCACGCGGTGTCGACCGCCTCGTCGAGGTTGTCGGTGTCGAGGATGATGTAGGGATCCGAACCGCCGAGCTCGAGGACGGCCTTCTTGAGGTACTTGCCGGCGAGCGCACCGACGATCGAACCGGCCCGCTCCGAACCGGTCAGGGACACACCCTGGACACGGCGGTCGGCGATGATCGTCTCGATCTGGTCGTGCGAGGCGTAGACGGTGTTGTAGACGCCCTTGGGCACACCGGCGTCGTCCATGATCTGCTGGATCGCCGCCGCCGAGCGGGGGCAGATCTCCGCGTGCTTGAGGATGATCGTGTTGCCGAGCACGAGGTTCGGGGCAGCGAAGCGCGCCACCTGGTAGTACGGGAAGTTCCACGGCATGATGCCGAGCAGCACGCCGACCGGGCGGCGCTGGATGAACGCCTTGCCGCCGGAGAACGACTTGATCTCCTCGTCCTTGGAGAACTCGGGTCCGTTGTCGGCGTAGTAGTTGAAGATCGCCTCGGAGAACTCGGCCTCCTCGACGCCTTCGGGGATCGGCTTGCCCATCTCCTCGGCGATGATCTTCGCGAGCTCCTCCTTGCGCTCCCCGAAGAGGTCGGCGACCTTGTTGACGATCGCGGCGCGCTCCTCGATGGTCTTCTCACGCCAGGAGAGGTAGGCCTCGGCAGCGTCGTCGATGACCTGGCCGATCTGCTCGTCCGTCGCGGTGTCGAACCGCTCGATGATCTCGCCGGTCGCGGGGTTCTCGACCCGGTAGCCGGTCGCGGCACTGACTGAATTGCTCATATCGGACTCCTTTGACTCGCGGTGCCCTGGGTGGGCTCCGATGACGCGATTGCATGCCACAGCACCGTCTGGGGCGACGGATCGCGCATGCCTGCGTCTCACGCTATCAACACGTGACCTGAGCAACAAGTGGCGAAACCTGGGCGAATCATCACTGCTCGGACGGTCATCATGCCCTCACCGAGGCTGTGCGGATTTCGCGGCGGACCCGACGGAATCCGCACACCGGCACTACGGATGTCACGGTTTCGGCGGGGGTGCCCGCGCTCCGGTCGACCCGCGAACAGGGTGTTGATTTGCCGCCGACGATCGTTATACCGTGCAGTAACACCCCGTAGTAACTTACGTCACATTCGAGGCGCCGACGCTGCAGTCGGCGTCGGGAAGAGGATCAATGAAGTTCCCCATGCTCCGTCATCTGCGCGCACTCGGCTCGACTCACGCAGGGCGCATCGCCCTCGTCGCGATTCCCGCGGGCATCGTCTCCGCCGGCCTCATGGGCGGGGTCGCCCAGGGTGCCGTCCCCGTCTCGTTCTCCGTCTCCGGCAGCCAGTTCCAGATCAGCGCCTCCCAGCTCGATGGCACCGGATTCTCCCAGTACGGCGGTGTCGCCAAGGACACCGAGGGCGGCGACCACACTGTCGCGATCGCGAACATCAAGAGCGCTGAGCTGAACGATCTCTGCCAGTCTGCGGTCACCGACACGCCGCTGGGCAAGGTCGGCGTCCTCATCACGGCCGGAGGAAACGGCGAACCAGCGACCGCGAGCGATCTGCAGATCGGCATGACCGGACTCAAGGGCGACGCCGAGTTCGAGAACATCCGCATCGGCGTTGACGCCTCGGACGTCGAGACCAAAGCCAAGGGCTCGCCCGGCGACTTCGCCCAGGACGCCGATACGATCGCGATCTCGGGCCTCGAGCAGACGGCCTGGAGCACCCAGGCGTCCGTCTTCACCCTCAAGGGGATGAAGCTGGAGCTCACCGACGGCTCGAAGACGTGCTTCTGATGGCTGAGGCATCGACCAACACCGAGAGCACCGCCACCACCACTGACGCGGCAGTCTCCCCGGACGCGCAGGCACCGCCGTCGCGGCGCAGCCGCCGCAGCACGGAGAAGTCGCGTGCCACCGAGAAGTCGCGTATCGCCGCGACGACGCGCACGGCCGAGAACGGCCGGGGCTTTCGGCACTGGCGTCGGCAGCGGCCGTTCATCGGCGGGGTGCTCGTCGTCCTCGGCGGGCTCGAGCTCTTCTTCTCCGGCCAGCTCGACACCGGTAACATCCAGATCCAGTTCGGCATCGAGGGCCTGCAGGCCACGGTCATCCCGATCGCGCTCGTGCTCCTCGGCGTCCTCGCGATCACGATGCCGACGCATCATGTGTTCTACGGGATCCTCGCGCTCATCGTCGCGATCTATTCGCTCGTCGGGGTCAACCTCGGCGGATTCGTCCTCGGCATGCTGCTGGCGAGCATCGGCGCCGTACTCGTCGTCGCCTGGATGGGACCGCGCGCCACGGCGAGCGATGAGGGGACTGGATGAGGGCGCGGGGGCGTCGGACGGCGCTGCTCCTGGCTGCTCTCGCGCTCACGGTCCCGGCGTCCGTGGGGGCCACAGCCCCCGAGGCCTCCGGGGCGACGACGGTCGATCGGACGGGTGGGCTCTGCTCGCCGCTGACACCGTGCGAGCGCCCCGTTCTGCCCGGTCCGGCTGCGGGACCGACGCCCCAGGTGCCCCGAGCACCGGTGGCCCCCGGCCCGGCTGAGCCCGGACCAGCCGAACCGGGACCAGCCGAACCGGGACCAGGTGACCTCGGACCCGGAGACCCCGCACCCACCGAGTCGCCAGCGCCGACCGGGCCAGCGCCGATCGGCCCATCACCCACCGAATCACCGTCACCGACCGAGTCACCCACCGAGTCACCGAGTCCGTCGCCGACACCGACGGCACCCGTCGACGCGGAGGAGGACGACAACGCCCCGGTCTTCGCGAAGACACCCGCGTCGATGGGATCGGAGAAGCTGTCGTTCACCGGCCTGAGCGGGATCTCGATCGTCAGCGTGCCCACGGCCGACGGCGGGAGCATCCGCGCGCTGAAGATCACCGCGGAGTCGATCACGATCGACGGGTTCTCACTCACGGTGCGGCCGCCCGATGAACCGGGGCTCGTGACGAAGGCCGACCAGATGACGCTCAAGGGCCACGTCAGCGTCTACCTCGGGTCGATCACCGCGACGACGAAGAGCGGGGATTCGGTGACCATCGGCACCGACACGCCACCGCCCCTCGACGATGTCGAACCGGGGCTGCTGCGCGTGACGATGGGCCTCGTCGGCTCGATGGCCGATTCGATCAGCTACAGCAACACCGACCAGAAGATCGTCTACCCCTGAGGTACGTCAACCCCGCTCCCTGAGGTACGTGACGAAGCTCTGTGCGAGCAGGCGTCCCACGCGCACGAGCTCGGCATCGGCGGCGTCGAGCTCGGCGACGATCGAGTCCGTCGTCTTCCCCTCGGGCAGTGCGACCGCGTCCGAACGCAGCCACCGCCGGATCTGGCCGGCGTCCGTCTCCGGGTGGAACTGCGTGCCCCACGCGAACTCGCCGACGCGGAAGCCCTGCACCGGGGCGTCCGACCCGGTGACGAGCAGCTCTCCGCCCTCGGGCAGCGCCATCTCCTCCTGGTGGAAGAGCACGGACGGCAGGGTCATCCCCGACAGGGCGGCGAACACCGGGTCCGCCTCCCCCGCCGAGGTGGTGTGCAGATCGTAGATGCCGATCTGCGGGCGCGCTCGCCGGGTGATCGGCGCGTCCGTGGCCGCGGCGAGCAGCTCCCCGCCGAGGCAGATGTTGAAGCTCGGGAACTCGCCGTCGGCTGACCGGCGCAGCAGGCTCCTCACCTCCGGGAACCACGGATTGTCCGCGTCCTCGAGGGGACCGGACGCCCCACCGAGGACGATGAGGGCTGCATAGTCGCCGAGGCCGCCGCCCCCGTGACCGTCGACGTCGACCGGGATCGCGTCGCCGAGGTACGGCCGGACGACGACCACCTCGGCGCCGGCCTCCTCCAGCCACTGACCGAACCGCTCCGGCCCGGTGCCCTTCTCGTGCTCGATGACGAGGATCGTCACGCCGCCTGGTCCCATGTCCTACTCCGCGGTGACGTACGCCGAGGTGATGCCGCCGTCGACGGTGAACGTCGAGGCGTTGACGAACGTCGAATCGTCGCTGGCGAGGAACGCGACGGCCGCCGCGATCTCCTCGGGCTCGCCGAAGCGTCCGCTCGGAACGTGGACGAGACGCCGCTGCGCCTGCACCGGGTCAGCGGCGAAGAGCTCGGTCAGCAGCGGCGTGTTGACCGGTCCCGGGCACAGGGCGTTGACCCGGATGCCCTGTTTGGCGAATTCGACGCCGAGTTCGCGGCTCATCGACAGCACCCCGCCCTTCGACGCGGAGTACGAGATCTGCGAGGTCGCCGCCCCCATGAGCGCGACGAACGACGCCGTGTTGATGATCGATCCCGACCCCTGCTTGACCATCTGCTCGAGCGCGTACTTGCAGCAGAGGAAGACAGAGGTGAGGTTGACCGTCTGCACCTTCTGCCACGCGGCGAGGTCGGTCGTGAGGATCGAACTGTCATCGGTGGGGTTGATGCCGGCGTTGTTGAACGCGACGTCGACGCGTCCGTAGTGCTCGACGGTGCGGGCGAAGAGGTTCCTCACGTCCTCCTCCTCGGCGACGTTGACGCGGACGAACAGGCCGCCGAGCTCCTCGGCAACCTCGGGCCCGCGCGTCTCGTCGAGGTCGGCGATGACGACCTTCGCCCCCTCTTCGGCCAGGCGCCGCGCGCTGGCCAGCCCGATGCCCGAGGCACCGCCGGTGATGACGCAGACTTTGTCCTTGAGTCGGGTTGCCGCAGTGGTCATTGCTCTCCTTGATGCTCTGGTGTGGCTGGTGTGACTGGTGTGGTGTGGGGTGGACTCGGCCGGTCGCTCAGTCCGCCGGCTGGGTCGCGAAGAAGACGTTCTTGACCTCGGTGAACGAGGCGACCGCGTCGGGTCCGAGCTCCCGGCCGAGACCGGACTGCTTGAACCCGCCGAACGGCGTCGAATAGCGCACCGAAGCGTGCGAATTCACCGACAGGTTCCCGGCCTCGACACCGCGGGACACGCGCATCGCGCGGTCGAGGCTCGCCGTCCAGATCGACCCGGAGAGCCCGTACTCGGTGTCATTGGCGATCCGCAGGGCTTCCGCCTCGGTGTCGAAGGGCACGACCGAGAGGACGGGCCCGAAGATCTCCTCGGTGAAGTCGACCGTCGAAGTCGTCGGCGGGGTGAGCACGGTCGGCGGGAACCAGAAGCCGGGCCCGGTCGGCGCGGTCCCGGTGAACGCGACGTCGCCGGCAGCGACGTAGCCTGCGACCCTGTCCCGGTGGGCGGCGGTGACCAGCGGACCCATCGCGGTGTCGGGCAGGGTCGGGTCGGCCGCGGCGAAGTCCCCGACAGCCTCCTCGAGCGCGGCCATGAACTCGTCGTAGATGCCGCGCTGGACGAGCAGGCGCGACCGCGAGCAGCAGTCCTGCCCGGAGTTGTCGAACACCCCACCGGGGGCCGCGGCCGCAGCGGCGGCGACGTCGGCGTCATCGAACACGATGTTCGCGTTCTTGCCGCCGAGTTCGAGGGTGAGGTTCTTCACCTGGTCGGCGCACCCGGCCATGATCCGCTTGCCGACCTCGGTCGACCCGGTGAAGACGACCTTCCTCACCGCCGGGTGGGTGACGAAGCGCTCCCCGACGACCGATCCCTTGCCGGGGATGATCGTCAGCACGCCCTCGGGGATGCCGGCCTCCCGGGCGAGCTCCCCGATCCGGATCGCCGTGAGCGGTGTGATCTCCGCGGGTTTGAGGACGACGGTGTTGCCGGCCGCGAGCGCCGGGGCGAACCCCCATGCGGCGATCGGCATCGGGAAGTTCCACGGCACGATGACCCCGACGACGCCGAGCGGTTCGTGGAACGTGATGTCGACCCCGCCGGCGACGGGGATCTGCCGGCCGAAGAGGCGCTCGGGCACCGCCGCGTAGTACTCGATGACGTCGCGGACGTTGCCGGCCTCCCACATCGCGTTCGAGATCGTGTGCCCGGCATTGGCGACCTCGAGCGCGGCGAGCTCATCGATCGCGGAGTCGACGGCGGCGGCGAAGCGCCGCAGCAGCCGGGCCCGATCGGCGGGGGCGACGTGGCGCCACGTCTCGTACGCCTCGGCGGCCCGCGCGATCGCCCGGTCGGTGGCCGCGAGGTCCGCGAGCTCCACCTCGGCGATCGACTCCTCCGTGGCCGGGTTGACGACGGTGTACGTGCTCAATGCGGTGTCTCCTTCACGCTGGTGCGGTCATGCTCATGGGGGCGCCGAGGCGGTCCCGCGCGGCGTCGACGAGGGCGGTGACGACGCGGGCGTCGTCCGGGTTGTGCTCGGGGTGCCACTGCACCGCGAAGAGCCATCCGGTCCCGTCGTCGGGCTGGTGGGCGGGGTCGATCTCGATCGCTTCGATGAGGCCCTCGGGGCTGCGCGCGGTGACGGTGAGTCCCGCGCCGAGGCGGTCGACGGCCTGGTGGTGGTAGCACGGTGCCGTCGCCGTCTCCCCGAGGACCGCGCGGGCGATGGTGCCCGGCTCCGTCGTCACCACGACCTCACCGTAGACCCCGGGGCTCGGCTGGTAATCGGTGTGGCCGGTCACCTCGGGCAGGTGCTGGATGAGCGTGCTGCCGTGGGCGACGGCGATGACCTGGAGGCCGCGGCAGATGCCGAGGACGGGCAGACCCCGCTGCCGCGCGGCGGCGAGCAGGAGGAATTCGCTGTCGTCGCGGAACGGCTGCGAGCCGGTGCGCTCGTGCGGCTGCGCCCCGTAGGCCGCGGAGTCGACGTCGGCACCGCCGGCGATGAGGAGCCCGTCGAGGCGCTCGAGCACCGCAGGCGACTGACCGTGCGGGGGCAGGAGGACCGGGATGCCGCCGGCGGCGGCGACCATGCGGACGTAGTCGGCGGGGACGAGGGCCGCCTCGGTGTCCCACACTCCCCACTGGGCCTGCTGCAGGTAGCAGCTGATCCCGATGACGGGAGCGGGCACCACGGGATCCTCATGCGCTGCTGCGGACCCGGGTCCCGCCTCGGCGATGTCAGAGTCGTTCGAAGCCACGGATCCTCTCCCAGTCGGTCACGGTCGAATTGTAGGCGGCGAGTTCGATGTCGGCGGCGTGGACGTAGTGGCGCACGACGTCCTCGCCGAACGCCTCCTTCGCGATGTCGGAGGTCTCGAGGAGGTCCCGCGCGCCGGTCAGCGTCGTCGGCAGGCGCTTCGCATCGGACATGTACGCGTTGCCCTCGGTGATCGCCGGCAGCGGGAGTTCGTGCTCGATCCCGTAGAGCCCGGCGGCGATGAGGGAGGCCGCGGCGAGGTACGGGTTGAGGTCGGCCCCGCCGACGCGGCATTCGACGCGCAGCGAGGGACCCGAGCCGACGACCCGGAACGCGCACGTGCGGTTGTCGAAGCCCCACGCGACCGCGGTGGGGGCGAAGGAGCCTTCGACGAAGCGCTTGTACGAGTTGATGTTCGGGGCGAAGAAGTACGTGAAGTCCTCGATGCACGCCAGCTGCCCGGCGATGAAGTGGTTCATGAGGGTGGAGAAGCCGTGCTCGCCGTCGCCGGCCATGACCATGTCACCGTCGGCGGAGCGGAAGCTGAGATGGATGTGGCACGACGACCCCTCCTTCTGGTCGTACTTCGCCATGAACGTGATCGACTTCCCGTGTTGGGCGGCGATCTCCTTCGCCCCGTTCTTGTAGACCGCGTGGTCGTCGCAGGCCTTGAGCGCCTGCTGGTAGCGGAAGGTGATCTCGTGCTGGCCGAAGTTGCATTCGCCCTTCGCGCCCTCGACGTAGAGGCCGGCACCGGCCATCGAGTTGCGGATGTCGCGCAGCAGCGGCTCGACCCGGGCGGTCCCGAGCAGGGAGTAGTCGACGTTGTACTGGTTCGCCGGGGTCATGTTCGTGTAGCGGGAGTCGAAGGCGTCCTCGTAGCTCGTGTCGAACGTGATGAACTCCAGTTCGGTGCCGACATGGGCGCTCAGTCCCGCCTCGGCGAGCCGGTCGAGCTGGCGCTTGAGGATCTGCCGCGGGGAGGCGGTCACGGGTTCGCCGGTCGTCCAGAACAGGTCGCAGTTGACCATCGCCGTGCCCGGCTGCCACGGCAGCAGCCGCAGCGTCTTCAGGTCCGGCTGCATGACGAGGTCGCCGTAGCCGGTCTCCCACGAGGACATCTCGTAGCCGTCGACGGTGTTCATGTCGACGTCGACGGCGAGCAGGTAGTTGCAGGCCTCCGAGCCGTGTCCGGCGACGTCGTCGAGGAAGAACTGCGCTCCCAGGCGCTTGCCCTGGAGCCTGCCCTGGGCGTCGGTGACGGCGACGACGACGGTGTCGATCGAGCCGTCCTCGGTGCGCCGTCGCAGTTCCTCGAGCGTCAGGGGCTCAGCCTGCACCGATCCGCGCGACGTCCGCTGAGGCGAGTGCGCGGTCGTGGGCGCCGAGGTGATCGTCGGTTTCGGTGAGGTCGTGAGGTCGTTCATCAGGGTTTCCTCTTGTTCTCAGTTGTCGTGCGTCGGTGTCGTGAGTCTGTGTCGTGAGTCGGTGTCGTCAGCCTGTGGATGAGTGGGGATGGGGATGAGTGGGGATGGGGATGCGCCGGGGGTCGGAGACGCCGAGTGGTTCGGCTATTTGAGTTCGCTCTCGGCGGCCTCGATCTGTGCGAACTCCTCCTCCGGGGCGCTCGCGACGAGGCGGTGGCGGGAGTAGAACCAGAAGTAGGCGAGCGCGACGAGGAAGACGGCTGCGGCGATGCCGGCGGCGAGGATGTCGACGAAGAACGTCGCGATGACCGCCACCGAGGCGAGGACGAGCGCGATGCCCGTGGTCACGACCCCGCCGGGGGTGCGGTAGCCGCGCTTGAGGTCGGGCTCCTTGAAGCGCAGCCGGATGTGCGAGAGGTTGAGCAGCACGTAGGAGACCGTGGCACCGAAGACCGCGACGTTGAGGAGGACACCGCCGTTGCCGCCGGAGAGCACGGCGATGAGGAAGCCGATCGTGCCGGGGACGATGAGAGCGAGCACGGGGGTCTTGCGCTTGCCGGTGTGGGAGAGCCACCTGGGCAGGTAGCCGGCCCGGGAGAGGGCGAAGAGCTGCCGCGAGTAGGCGAAGATGATGGAGAAGAAGCTCGCGACGAGTCCGGCGAGTCCGGCCCAGTTGACGAACGTCGCCAGCCACGAGCCCTCCCCGTAGGCCGCCCGCAGCGCCTCGGGCAGCGGGTTGTCCGACTCGCCCATGGCGGCCGCACCGGCGATGCCCGGGACGAGGAGGAGCATGAGGGCGCCGAAGACGACGAGGATGGCCATCGCGGTGATGATGCCCCGCGGCATATCGCGCTTGGGGTCGGCCGACTCCTCGGCGGCCAGGGGCACACCCTCGATGGCGAGGAAGAACCAGATGCCGAAGACGAGGGAGCCGAGCAGGCCGCTGATGCCCATCGGGAGGAACGTGCTCGAGCCCAGCGCCGCCGTGGGTGCGATGTCGAAGAGGTTGCTCGCATCGAAGTGCGGGATCGCGGCGAAAACGAAGACGATGAGCGCGATGACGGCGACTGCGGTGATGACGAACATCAGACGCAGCGCCTCGCCGACGCCCCACAGGTGGATGCCGATGAAGATCGCGTAGGCGACGAGGTAGATCGTCCACGAGGGCACGGACTCCGGCAGGATGCCGAGCGCCTGGACGTACCCGGCGATGAAGGTCGAGATCGCTGCCGGGGCCATCGTGTATTCGATGAGGACGGCCATGCCGGTGGCGAAGCCGCCGAGGGGGCCGAGCGCGCGTCTGGCGAACCCGTATCCCGCACCCGCCGTCGGCAGGGTCGAGGAGAGCTCCGCGAGACCGAAGACCATGCACACGTACATGAGTCCCATGAGGAGGAATGCGATGAGGAGACCGCCCCACCCGCCTTCCGCGAGGCCGAGGTTCCAGCCGGAGAAGTCGCCCGAGATGACATAGGCGACGCCGAGGCCGGCGAGGAGGATCCACCCGGCCGCGCCCTTCCTCAGCTGTCGCTTCTCGAGGTAGTGCTCATCGACGTTGCCGTACTCGATGTTCTTGGACATATCCGCTCCCAGCGATTCAATGGATCATGTTCAGACCATTGGCTGGAGTCGAATGTAGTATGACCCAGATCACGGTGTCAAGGATCGCCCGAGGTTAGTCTTGAGGAGTGGACGTGGATCGGAACGCAGACGACTCAGGCGGCGGCGTGGGCGGCAAGGCTGACGTCACCGCGGACGCCGGTGCCACCGAGGAAGCTGATGTCACCGAGGCGGCTGCGGGGTCCCAGCGTCCGGCCCGGCTGCGCGGCGGCAACGTCTTCGAGCACACGATCGCCGAGCTGCTCCGCGCGATCCGTCTCGGCCAGTACCTCGTCGGCGACAAGCTGCCGCCCGAACGCGAGCTCGCCGCGCGGATCAACGTCTCCCGGGCGACTCTGCGGCAGGCGCTCAGCGAGCTCCAGACCGCCGGTGTCGTCAGCGTCCGCCGCGGTCGCTACGGGGGCACGTTCGTCACCCGCCTGCCGGCCGCCGACAGAGAGGCCGGGATCGACCTCGGCGAACTCGACGATGCGGTGCGGTTCCGGCTCATCCTCGACACTGCGGCCGCCCGGGTCGTCGCCGCCCGCGAGCTCAGCGCCGAGGAGCGGGAGACGCTCACCGCCGCGGAGCAGGGCTGCTGGATGCCGCTGGGCAGCTCGGCCGAGGACATCGAGCAGTTCCGCGCCCTCGACGCGCGGTTCCACCTGACGATCGCCGAGCTCACGGGAATCCCCTCGCTCGCCGAGGCGGCCGCGACGACCCGGGACCGGATCAACGCGCTGCTCGATCAGATCCCGTTCATCCACACGAACGTCGAGCACTCGTGCATGCAGCATGCGCGCATCGTCGAAGCGATCTTCGACCACGACGCCGAGGCGGCGGCGACGCTGGCCGCCCAGCACGCCGAGGGCACTGAGCAGCTGCTGCGCGGATTCCTCGACGGGAAGTGACCGGACCCGGCCCCGGCGTGACCGACCGAGGGCGACCCCGCCTCGGCGAGGGCATCACCCGGCGACGAGCCTGCGGGCCTCCTCCCGGTGGGCGGCGATGAGGGCCTCGGTGTCGAGCGTCTGACCGTCCGCGCCGATCGCGCGACCGTCGCGGACGCGCCAGGCGCCGGCGACCATGACCCGGTCGGCCTTCTCCGCCCCGCAGAGGACGAGGGCGGGGAGCGGATCGTGCGCGCCGGAGAACGCGAGCCCGTCGAGGCGGAACAGGGCGAGGTCGGCCTGCTTGCCCACGGCGATCTCGCCGATGTCGTCGCGGCCGAGGGCCGCCGCGGACCCCCGGGTCGCCCAGTCGAGGACGCGGCCGCAGGTGACCGCCTCGGCGCCGTAGCGCAGACGCTGGATGTAGAGGGCCTGGCGGACTTCGCGGATGAGGTTCGAGGCATCGTTCGAGGCGGAGCCGTCGACCCCGAGTCCGACGCTGACGCCGGCGTCTTCGAGTTCGACGGCACGGGCGATGCCCGAGGCCAGGCGCATGTTCGAGGTCGGGCAGTGGGCGACGGAGACCCCGGCCGCGCCGAGGCGGACGATCTCCTCGTCGTCGAAGTGCACGCCGTGGGCGAGCCACGTGCGGTCGCCCAGCCAGCCCACGGATTCGAGGTAGTCGACGGTGCGCAGGCCGAAGCGCTCACGGCAGAAGTCCTCCTCGTCGAGCGTCTCGGCGAGGTGGGTGTGGAGGCGGACGTCGAGGTCGGCGGCGAGCGCGGCGCTGTCGCGCATGAGTTCGGTCGTCACGGAGAACGGTGAGCAGGGGGCGAGGCCGATCTGGACCTGTGCGCCGATGCCGCGCTCGTGGTAGGTCTCGACGAGGCGGCGCGAGTCGGCGAGGATCACCTCGGCGTCCTGGACGGTCTGCTGCGGCGGCAGGCCCCCGTCGTCCTCACCGAGCGACATCGAGCCGCGGGTGAGCATCGCGCGCATGCCGAGGTTCCGGACGACGCCGACCTGGACGTCGATGGCATCGTCCATGCCGGTCGGGAACAGGTAGTGGTGGTCGGCGGCGGTCGTGCATCCGGATTCGAGGAGTTCGGCCATCGCGACGGTCGTGGCGAGTTCGAGGGCGCGCGGGGTCAGGCGCGCCCAGACGGGGTAGAGGTTGGTCAGCCAGCCGAAGAGGGGGAGGTCGGCAACGGGCGCCCAGGCGCGGGTGAGCGTCTGGTAGAAGTGGTGGTGGGTGTTGATGAGTCCGGGCGTGATGACGTGCTCGCTCGCATCGACGATCTCGTCGGCAGGGATGCCGGGCGCGCCTCCGGCGGGCACGAGTTCGACGATCGTGCCGGACGCGGTGTCGACGACGATGCCGCCGCGTGCGTCAGTCGCGTCATGGGTGTCGTGGGTTGCAGGGCTCCCCGCCGGGGAAGCGCTGTCTGCCCGGGTGGAGCGCCCGAGGTGGACGGCCAGGGGGTTGCGCAGCCAGATTCTCGTCATCGTCATCGCCTCTCGATGGGTGGGCTGTCGCGGTCGGGCGCGTGCCCGGCCGCCGGTGAGGCGAGGACGCTGGGGCCATCGCCACCAGCTCAGGTTTCACGGCGTCTGCTGCTCCGCCGGTCGATGCGGGGGTGATTCGCGCTGCTCGTCCACCCTGTGCGGATCCGGCGCTGATCTGTGGGATCCGGCGCTGATTTGTGCGCGGAACCGACACCGACAAGACTGAACTCTAACATGTGCTCCGCATCACGATTTCGAGTTGCCAACCCGACAGCATTCGCTTAGCATTCTGCGATAAGGAAAAATACTTTCACATCTTGGAAGTGATATTCGCCAGAGGAACATTCCGGCCGACCTCACCGGAAGCAGTACAGCGATCCGATCCTCTCAAGGCGCAGGCCGGGTTCACGATGTGAGCCTTCGTTCTCGGCGGTGCATTGACGCACTCCCGGACGGCACCGCCTTCAGCGACCGGCCAGCAGGTTCGCGCCCGATCATTCGGGGCGCGAGCAGGAATTCGATGGAGAAGACAATGTCGGTGTCCAAACAGTCCAAGCACAAGACGCAGCGGCCAGAGGACGAGCGGCTGCCGGTCGGCACGTCGTTCGCGTACGGCCTGCAGCACGTCCTCACGATGTACGGCGGCATCATCGCCGTCCCCCTCATCATCGGCAAGGCCGCCGGTCTCGACGATGCCGGCATCAGCGTGCTCATCGCATCGTGCCTGTTCATGGGTGGTCTGGCGACGATCCTGCAGTCGTGGGGTGTGCCGTTCTTCGGTTCTCAGCTCCCGCTCGTCCAGGGCGTGTCGTTCGCCGGGGTCGCCACGATGACGGCGATCCTCGCCGGCGGCGACGGTCTGCCCGAGGTCTTCGGAGCAGTGCTCGTCGCCTCGGCGATCGGGCTCATCGTCGCGCCGGGGTTCGCCCTCATCGTCAAGTTCTTCCCACCGGTGGTCACGGGCACCGTCATCACGACGATCGGCCTCTCCCTCATGCCGGTGGCCGCCGGGTGGGCGATGGGCGGCAACGCCGAGGCGCCTGACTACGGCAGCGCCCGCAACATCCTCATCGCGGTCGGCACTCTCGCCGTCGTTCTGCTGCTCAGCAGGATTCCCGTCGCGATGATCTCGCGCCTGTCGATCCTCCTGGCGATCGTCGTCGGCACCGTCGTCTGCCTGATCTTCGGGTGGGCGGACTTCTCGAACGTCCTCGATCGCGGCATCTTCGCGTTCCCCGAGCCGTTCGCGTTCGGCATGCCGACCTTCTCCGCCGCGGCGATCATCTCGATGTTCATCGTCATCATCGTCACCTTCGCCGAGACGACGGCCGACATCATCGCCGTCGGCGAGATCGTCAAGACGAAGGTCGACTCGAAGCGCATCGCGAACGGCCTGCGCGCCGACATGCTCTCCTCGGCCGTCTCGCCCGTGTTCAACTCGTTCACGCAGTCGGCGTTCGCGCAGAATGTCGGCCTCGTGGCGATCACCGGCGTGAAGTCGCGCTTCGTCGTCACCGCCGGCGGTGTCATCCTCGTCGTGCTCGGTCTGCTGCCGGTCATGGGCGGAGTCGTCGCAGCGATCCCGTCGCCGGTTCTCGGCGGTGCCGGCATCGTCCTCTTCGGCACGGTCGCGGCCTCGGGCATCCGGACGCTGTCGAAGGTCGAGTACGAGGGCAACCTCAACATGATCATCGTCGCGGTCTCCCTGGCCTTCGGCATCATCCCCGTCGTCGAGCCGGACTTCTACAACTCGTTCCCGTCGTGGGTCGGCATCATCCTCCACTCGGGCATCTCGTCGGCGACGATCATGGCCGTGCTGCTCAACCTCATCTTCAACCACATCGGCGCGAAGACGAAGGACCGCTCGGACCGGTCCGTGTTCGTCGCGGGCACCGGGCGCGTGGTTCGGCAGCAGGATCTGCAGCGTCTCCTCGACCACGAGGCGATCCTCGCCGAGGGCGACACGATCAAGGACGGCAAGATCGTCGACTGCAACGGCGAGGAGGTCCCCGTCGTCACCGATGACCAGCACGAGAAGATCGTCGAAGCCACGAAGAACGGCGAGGTGAAGACGAAGGACGACGTCCGCCGCGTCATCGAAGAATCGGAGCAGTGACCCGCCGAGGTTGTCGTTCGTGATCGTCGACGTCGCCCAGCGGGGGTGAACGCGAATGGCGCGCAGCGTCGGAGATCGTGAAGGTCACACGGCGGGGTGATCGTGATCGCCGGCGTCGCGTGGCGGGGTGATCGCGAATGTCGCGCAGTGTCGGTGATCATGAGCGTCACACTGTGGGGGTGATCGTGAACGTCGCCCGGCGGTGGTGATCGTCAGTGTCGCGCAGTGTCGGTGATCATGAGCGTCACCCCGAGGGCGCTGTCAGGCTGTCAGAACGGCGGGGGTTCGCCGTTGTCCCACACCCATTCCCTGTCTTTCGGGTTCTTCCACTCGATCGACCCGAACTTCGCCCACCACCCGGGGTGTCCGCCGCTTCCCTCGGGTCCAGGAGATTCGGCGGACCGCCGCACCTCACCCGAGCGGCGGACCTCGCCGCCCTGTTCGCACGGCGCCTCGTTCCGATCGGGCAACCTCGGTGATCGAGATGCGTCGTTCGGATCGGGCAACTTCGGTGATCGAGATGCGTCGTTCGGATCGGGCGGCCCCGGTGGTTCAGGCATGTCGCTTGTGTCGGAACGCGTCCATGAATGGGATGGCGGCGGTGGGTCGAGAGACGTCGATGGGTCGGGCGGCTGGGGTTGCACCGGAGAGTCCGGCAGGTTCGGTGACTCCGGCAGGTCAAGTGAACCTGGCCGGATCGATGACTCTGACCGGTTCGGTGAGTCCGGCTGGTCTGGTGAGTCCGGCGAATTCGGCAGGTTCGGTTTGCCCGGCAGGTTTGGCGACTCTGGCAGGTTTGATGAGTCTGGCGGACTCCCTTGCCCCGGCGTATCGTGCGGATCCGATGGGCCCGATGAATCGGGCGGACCGGATGGCGCTGGCGGGTCGGCATCGCCGATCTCGCGCATGAGTCTGGCATTCTCGGCGTTCACCGGGTGATCGGGTGGCGGTACGGTCGCGGTGCTGCCATGGGCGAAGCGGTACTCGATCACGCCGGGTTCCACCATCCGCACCGAGTACTTCCCGTCGGTTTTCGCCTGGTGGTGCTGTTTGCAGAGCGGATGGAGGTTGCCGAACACGGTCTTGCCGCCGGATGCCGGATCGTCGTGATCGAACGGGATGATGTGGTCGATCTCCGAGGTCTCGGCCCGTCGTCGACAGCCCGGAGCGGTGCATCCGCGCCATTGTGCGATGAGCGTCTGTCGGATCGCGGCGGGGATCTGATAGCTGAGAGCTTTCGCGTCGATCGGCGTGCCGGTCGCCGGGTCGGTGAGGATCCGGGTCCATGTCCTCGAGTGGGCGGCGATGTATCGCGCGGTCTCGGCGGGAACCGGGGATCCGTCGGAGAAGGTGCCCGGCAGATCCGCCTGCTGCGCCAGGGACATGCAGGGCACGGTGGTGATCATCTTCGCTTGGGCACGCATCCAGAACTCGTCGGTCGGCATCGAGACCGACAGGGCGTACGCCGCCCGACCGAAATCATCCAGCTCAACGCCGGGGAGTCGCTGCAGTCGGTGCGCAACGTCAAGGCCCGTAGGAGAAGGGTGGTCCTTGGTGTCGCCCGCTGAATCGGCGATGACCGCTGAGGCATTGCCGCCGGAGCCCACAGGAGCGTCTGTGGTGTCGGAACGGCCGGCGGCGTCAGCACGGCCGGTGGTGTCGGAACGGCCGGCGGAGTCAGAACCCCCTGAATGGTCGCCGCCTGCTGAGCCATCGGCAGTGGTTGCTGCGGTGGCAGTGGTTGCTGCGTCGGCGGTGATTGCTGCGGCGACTGCGGCGTCGATGTCCTCGGCAGTTCTGACGTCGTCGAGGTCAAGGGGAATCTCCCTTGTCGTCGTTTCGCCCGTGTCGGTGTCGTGGGCGCGCACCTGAATGCTGACCTGAGGAACCGTGCGGGTGAAGATGTCGAACATGAGTGCGGCGATGCCGCGGTCGTCGTCGATGACGGCCCCAGGCGGAAGCTGGTCGGCGATGGCTGCGGTGCTGCCGTTGCGGATGAGCTTCGCGAAGGCCTCGATGCGCACGTAGAGGGCCTGCAGGTCTGCCGACGACCCGGTCAGGGTCAGGCACGCCGTGCCATCGGGGTACGTGGTGAGATCGACGCGACGGTGTTCGCGGGCGCTCTCCGTCCTCTCCTCGCTGGGCTGCAGAACCGCGATCTTCATGGCGAGCGACTTCTTGAAGGTTTCGATCGTGATGTCCGCGCGGCGCTCGTCGAGGTAGCGATCGATGGCCAGCAGCTTCGTGAACCTGAGATGGCGGCACGCCTGCGCGGCGGCAAGGATGTGCTCGATCGTGAACTCTCCGGCCGCGCATCGCGCGTGGAACCTGGGCAGCCCATGGACGAGCGTCATTGCGGCGACAATGTGCGCGTAGGTGCCGGACACCGTCGAGCCGCGGATCGCTGAGAGCTCAGCGACGTCCTCGGTGTGGGAGAACCGGTGAACCCATCCATCCATCGTCTGGGTCTCGCTGAACTTGGGGAATCCCGGCAGAAACGCCGAATCGACACTCTCTGCTCCCGGCGCCCCGGGTGCTCCTGTGCCGCCCTCAGCAGGCGCCGGGACTTGGGACTCGGAATCATCTGAACCGGTTCTGCCGGGCTCCGTGTCGATCGGGCCGGCGACCGGGTCACCGGCCCCGGCGTCTGAACAGGCCCCAGCATCTGAAGAGAACTCGACATCAGAAGAGAACTCGGCATCGGAAGAGAGCCTGACATCGGGAGAGGAGCCGGCATCGGACGAGACCTCGGCATCTGAAGAGAACTCGGCATCAGAAGAGAACCTGACATCGGAAGAGGAGCCGGCGTCTAGAGAAGAGCCGGCATCGGACGAGACCTCGGCATCTGGTGGGCCCGCGGCGTCTGGAGGGCCCGCGGCGTCGCCACAGGTCGCACTCTGTTCGTCGGGCTCATCACCGGTGCCCTTACGGGGTCGGATGAACCTCCACGCTGTCTCGGTGAAGGTCGCATGCCGGTAGGGGCTGCCGGGATCGGGATTGAGGAGGTCGAGATGACCGATGACATCGGCGAGGAAGGCGCGCGCCGTCGCTTCGAGAGCGGCGATCTGCGCCCGGTCCGAGGATGTGTAGACCGCGTAGACGTCGGCGTAGGGCGAGGTCGGATCGACCTCGACACCACGGGGATTCGAGCCAGGCTGATCTGCGGATGGAACCGATTCGATTGTGTCAGTCACGGGATTCACCTGTCTTCCCACATCAGCGTGGCTAATGACATTAGTGTAGTTCACATCACAATCGATGTCAATGCTTATTTCGAAACTCGTTCGAACGTGAAATTCATTCGCTTCGCAGTAATGAGCGATTTTCGGGAGCGGTCACGAGCGAAACCGTCAGGTCCGAGTGCGCTTCGGAGAGTCGGATCGGGCATACCGCGCTCGCGCTTATCGGCGGGGCAGCCTCGATGGACACCAGGGTCCTGCGGCGTGCATTGCGCGTGGAACCGGACTAATTCCCGCGATTCGGAATGCTGGGAGCGTCAGGCGGAACGAACCCGCCGAGCGAAGCCAGTCCGTCGCGAATACGGGGCGCTGGTCGAGTCCGCGTCACCACGAGAACCCAGCCCGGTCCGCCCTCGACACGTGACTGCGAGTCGCCGTTGCGGTCTGCTTTTCAAAGGAATCGGTGAGTGGTCGGACGGCACTCCGCGTGTCCGCTCGGCACTCCGCGTGTCCGCTCGGCACTCCGAACGTCGTCGCAGCCCCTCAACCCACGGGCACCTCAATCCTCCGTCGACGCACGTGACTGCACGTCGGGACACATGCTCAGCGTCTCAGCAGCCCCGATCCCTACTCAGCGTCTCAGTAGTCCCGACCCCTGCTCAGCGACTCAGTGCCCCGACCCCTGCTCAGCGTCTCAGACATCCCGTCTCGGACTCAGCGCCCGAGACCCGCCGCCTCAGTGTTTCCGGCTCAAACTCCCCCGCCTCACACCTCGCTGGTCAGCAGCCCGGGCAGCTCGGTCATCGAGTCGAACGTGGCGTCGGCGCCGACGGCGAGCAGAGCCTCGGGCCGCTGATGGACGGGCGAGGGAGGGCAGAAGCCGAAGACGAACGATCCGGCGGCCCGCCCCGCGATGACGCCGGTGGGCGAGTCCTCGATAACGGCCGCCTCGGCGGGATCGACTCCCAGCGCATCCGCGGCCGCGAGGTAGACGTCGGGGGCCGGTTTGGACTTGGGGAGCTCCATCCCGGAGAAGATCCGGCCCTCGAAGACGTCGTAGAGGCCGATCTTCTTCAGCTGCAGCTCGATCTTCGGGCGATCGGCGCTCGACGCGCACGCGAGCCTGCCCGGATACGCGGGCACGATGGTCCGCACAGCCTCGACGACTCCGGGGATGGCCTGCAGGGAGGCCTCGAGCTCGACATTGCGGCGCCGCCGGAAATCGGTGAGCCACGCGTCGTCGATGCGGAATCCCGTGTGCGCTTCGATGACGTCGGCCTCGTCGCGCAGCATCTTGCCGACGAACCGCGCGACCGCTTCCTCCTGCGACAGGTTCCAGCCGAGCTCGGCGAGCATGCCGCGCAGCACCCCGTTCGTGATGCTCTCGGAATCGACGAGGACGCCGTCACAGTCGAACAGCACGGCAGCGAATTTCGGGCTCAGATCCATACGGTCGATTCTGTCATCCGCCGAGGCCGATTCCGTCATCCATCCCTCGCTCACCTGGCATCCCGCGCTCACCTGGCATCCCGCGCTCACCTGGCGTCGAAGTCGCATCGCTGTCCTCGCCGAGGTGGCCGACGCGAGTCCCAGCAGCACCCACCGCCTCGGTGGTCCCAGCAGCACCCACCGACCCGAGTCCCAGCAGCCCCCGAACCGTCGCGGTGGTCCCGGGCCCCGCAGCGTCACGTCAGTGGCGCGACCCCGTTCACATCAGCCCGGCGACCCGGTTCACATCAGCCCGGCGACCCCGCCGGACTCGGCGAATGCCGAGTAGAGCAGCAGCCCGGACCCGAGCGCGCACCCGATGATGACGAGCCCGAAGAGCGTCAGCCATCCCCCTGCGGGCACGGACGAGCCGCGGCTGAGGATGTAGGCATCGGACTGCTGGACGTTGCGCCGACGGGTGTGGACGCGGATGACCTTGACGAGGTCCTTGAGCGAGCCGAGGGCGAGCGCGACGCCGAGGCCCGCGACGAACACCGCGATCCACTCGAGCGGGAGGAAGACGACGAGCAGCTGCGCGGCGATCGCCGTGCACACGGCGATGACGACACCGGCGACGTTGCGGATGAAGATGAGCGCGATGAGGAGGACGAGGGCGCCCAGCGACAGTGCCAGCGGCGCCCAGCCGTAGATCGCCGAGGTGATGAGGACGAGTCCGAGGACCGCGGGCGCCGGGTATCCCCAGAAGCCGGACCAGGTGGCGGAGAACCCGACCCGACCGAAGGAGTTCATCTGCCCCGAATGGTCGAAGTTGAGCGAGATCCCGCGCACCACTCGGCCGGTCATCAGGGCGGCGAACGCGTGCCCGAGCTCGTGGACGAACGTGACGAAGAGTCCGAAGAACCGCCAGATCGCCGGCGTCATCGTGATGACGAGCGGGATGCCGAGGATGATGAGCAGCTGCGTCGGACCGAGGTCGAGGCCGTCACCGCGCCCGAATCCCGAGGTGATCGCCTCCCACCACGTCGACACGCCCTGCTGCAGGTCCATCGCCACCTCACTCGCCCGTTGCGCAGTCCCCGCACCGTCGTGGCGCGCGCCTGCCCCGCGCCCGCACCGTTCGGCCGGGCCTGAGCGCTCAAGTCTAGGAAGCGACCCTGAGTGAGGCGCTCAGGCGATCGCCAGCTTCGTCTCGGGATCGAAGAGACGCGCCCGCTCGGGATCCGCGGTCACCCACATCCGCTCGCCCTCCCCGGCGCCCCTCCCTGCCAGTCCGAACAGCCAGCCGACTCCGACAATCCACCCTGTCCTTTAAGATCGCAGGGAGGGGAAGTTCGCCGAGGCGGCCCCCACTGTCCGGGAACGCTGAGCTTCCGTGACTACGATGGTCACAGGCCCAGCACACGGTAAGGAGTCTCAATGCCCCGCGAGCGCGCGTTCGCCCAGGTCGATGTCTTCTCCAGCGTTCCCTATCGCGGCAATCCCGTCGCCGTCATCCTCGACGCCGAAGGCCTCAGCGACGACGAGATGGCACAGATCGCGAACTGGACGAACCTGTCGGAGACGACGTTCGTCCTCCCGCCCACCGACGAGCGCGCCGACTACCGACTGCGCATCTTCACGAGGACCCGCGAGCTGCCCTTCGCGGGGCATCCGACGCTCGGCTCCGCAGCGGCGTGGCTGCACGCGGGCGGTCAGCCCCAGCGCGAGGATCGTCTCGTCCAGGAGTGCGGGGTCGGCCTCGTCGAGCTGCGCCGCAGCACCGAAACCGCCGATCAGCTCGCCTTCGCCGCTCCGGATCTCCTCCGGTCCGGTCCCCTCGACGAATCGTTCGTGTCCGACATCGCCGCCGCGCTCGGTGTCGATCGCAGCGAGATCCTCGACCACGCGTGGGTCGACAACGGTCCGGGCTGGGCCGCGGTCCGGCTCGCCTCCGCAGACCAGGTGCTCGCGCTCACCCCTGACTTCGCGGGGCTTCCCGACCTCAAGCTCGGCGTCGTCGGCGCTCATCGGCAGGGGTCTGACCACGAATACGAAGTCCGCGCGTTCGTTCCCGGCGTCGGGGTCGCCGAGGATCCCGTGACCGGCAGCCTCAATGCCTCCGTCGCCCAGTGGCTGATGGATTCGGGCCTCGTTCCGGATGCCTACACCGCGACGCAGGGCACGGCGATCGGCCGTGCCGGCGTCATCTCGATCACCCGGGACGGCGATGCCGTCTGGGTGGGTGGCCCGACGACCGTGTGCTTCACCGGCACCGCGAGCGCGTGAGGGCAGGACGATGACGAACACACTCCGCCCGACCGATGTGCCGGTCACCGCCGCCCACGGTCGCGTCTACTTCGGACTCCAGGCCCTCCTCGGCGCCGCCTGGTGGGCAGGCGTCTTCACGATGCCCGGCGTGCGCACTGCGACCCTCGGCCCGCTCGACCCCATCGTCGTCGCCGTCTTCGACATCCCCCTCTTCGTCCTCGCCTCGGCGGCCGTCGCCTTCGGCGTCCGCCTGGCGGTGTGGGTCGTCGTGCCGTGGACGATCCTCGTCGCCCTCGGCATGACCGTCTACGCGACCGTGACGACGCAGGCCGGACTCGGCGCGGTCGCCATGATCGCCGCTGCCGTCGCCGGCGTCATCGCCGGGTCCCTCGTCGCTTTCGGACGCGTGCCGAGCGAGCGCCTCCTCGTCGGGCCGTTCGCCTTCCGCAGCTCCCGCACCGACGGTGAGAACGCACTTCTCATGCGCACGTTCGCCCAGCTCGTGTGCTTCTGGGGTGTCTTCCTCGTCATCCTCCCATGGATCATCAAGTCCCTCGAGGAGCGCTGGCAGCTCGACGTCAAGTTCCCCTTCCTCGTCGTCCTCGCCGGTTTCGCCCTCCTCGTCCTCGCGAGCGCGCTCGGCATCTGGTCGGCGGTGACGATGGCGCGCTTCGGCGGCGGCACGCCGCTGCCGTCGGCGATGCCCAACCGCCTCGTCGACGACGGCCCGTACCGCTTCGTCCGCAATCCCATGGCCGTCGCCGGAGTCGTCCAGGGCGTGGCGATCGGCATGTTCATCGAATCGTGGCTCGTCATCGTCTACGCGATCGCCGGGTCCCTGCTGTGGAATTGGATGATCCGCCCCCATGAGGAGGCGGATCTGCGGCAGCGCTTCGGTGCCGACTTCGACGACTACAGCGCCGAGGTGGCCTGCTGGGTCCCCGGACGCCGTTCCCGCTGACCGCGCCGCTCCCGCTGACCTCGCCGTTCCCGCTGACCGCGCCGAGGCGGTCCGATCGCCGAGGCGGCCAGCTCACACTCCCGCTTCGTGCACGGTGACCGCGTAGCCGTCCGGATCGCTGAAGGTGAACGTCAGACCGAACGGGCTCGGTGACGGCGGTCGCAGGATCTCCACCCCCGCCTCGGCGAGTGCGTCATGGAGCTCCGCGGTGCCCACACAGCTCAGCCACAGCGCCACCCCGGTTCCCGGCCGCTCGACGGCGTCGAGATCGACACCGGGCAGCGGTTCGCGGACGGCGAAGGGGATCGGCTCGGTCGCGAAGACGACGGCACCGGGAGGACTGGCCGGCGCTCGGGTCAGCCCGAGCCGCGTCTCGTAGAAATCGGCGGCGTCGTCGACATCGCGCACCTGCAGGGCGACGAAATCCACTCCGTTGACGGTCATGATGGCTTCCTTCCCTCATGCTCCGACGTCACTTTCGACACTGCGAACCCATCGGAGCTTTGTCAATGTCAGGTTTCTGACATTGCCACCGTATGTCAGAATATTGACATGAGTCAAGAGAGTCCTCGCCTCGAATCACTGATCGGGTATCAGCTCAAGCACCTGCAGTCGCTGCTGAAGTCGCGCATGGACGAAGTCCTTCGACCGCTCGGCCTCTCGACGCCGCAGTATGCGTGCCTCGAACTGCTCAAGCGCAGCCCTGGAGCATCGAATTCGGAGCTCGCCCGCGGCGCGTTCGTCACCCGGCAGGCAATGAACACGCTGCTGCGCGGCCTGCAGGATCGCGACCTCGTCACCCGACCCGACACCGTCGATTCAGGGCGAGCCCGGCCGACGACGCTCACTGCCGACGGGCAGACCCTGCTCACGCAGGCGTCGAGACTCGTCGAGGGGATCGAGGAGCGCATGGTCACCGGCCTCGACCAGGCGGGGCGGAAGCGCCTCGGCGAGGCACTCGACACCTGCATCGATGCCCTTGAGGGACCGGCAGACCCCTCCCACGAGCCGCCTCACCGCACGACGTAGTCGACGGGCTCCTTCTCCGTGCGCGGAGGCCAGATGAGCATGGCCAGCAGCGCGAGGGCGGCCCCGAGACCGGCGCCGAGGGTGTTCGTCACGAGGTCGCTGACGGTGCCGAACCGCGTGGGTGAGAGCAGGGTGAGCTGAGTGCCTTCGATGAGGCATGTGAAGACGAGACCCGCGACCCAGGCGATCCACCAGCGCCGCGGTCCCAGCTGCAGGGCGAGGAGGAAGCCGAACGGGACGAAGAGTCCGACGTTGGCGAGCTTCTCGAGCGTCACGTAGTCGATCCACGCCGTCGACTCGTGGGAGGCGAGGAAAGCGAGGAGGCGCGAGACGAACGAGTCGGGGCCCGTGTCGAGCTGCTGCGGGGTGAGCGTGACGAGCGCGATGAACGCGGTGTAGAGGATGAGGAGTGCGAGCGGCACTGTGCGCAGCCGCTGCCGGTATCCGCTCATCGTCTGCCGCCCGTCACCTGTCGTCACTGTCATCCGTCATCACCGTCACCTGTCATCACCGACAACGATAGCGATCTCGCCGAGGTGGGACTCCCAGCCGTCATGCCAGGAGCGGTCAGACTGCTCCTCACCGGCGGAGCCGACCGGCAGAGGCCCAGCCTCACGGGAACCGTGCGGTCAGCTCCCCGATGCGCCGACTGCGGTCCTCGACCTTCATCCGCCCAGCCGCCTCGAGCAGGCTCATGCCGTGGAGCGCACTCCAGAACACCTCAGCGGCGGTGTCATCGCCGATCACCTCGGCGAGCACGGTGAAGGCCCCGCGCAGCTCCGGTTCATTGCCCTCCTCGGCGAAGCGCGCACCGATCGGCTGCGCGAACATGGCCTCGTAGACGGCAGGGTGGTCCCCGGCGAAGTCGAGGTACGCCCCGGCAAGTGCGGCGACGGCCGCGGCGTCCCCTGCCCGCTCGACCGAGGTGTCCCCTGCTCGCTCGACCGCGGCGGCGCAGCACCGTCGCAGCTCGACGAATCCCTCGAGGGCGACAGCGCGCATGATCTCCGTCTTGCCGCCGGGGAAATGGCCGTAGAGCACCGGCTGGGAATAGCCGATCGCCTCGGCGAGACGACGCGTCGTCACCGCCGTCCACCCCTCGGCTTCCGCGCGGTCACGGGCGGCGGCGAGAATCGCCGCGCGGCGCGCGGACGTCCGCGCCTCCGCCTTCGACGACGTCGCCACCGCAGCTCCCCTCTTGCCCTCTCACTCGACCCGCCCTATTCTAGCAGTGCTAGATAATCTAGCACCGCTAGATAAAGGACTCATCATGGAACCGGTCACCGCCGTCGTCGCGATCGTCGTCATCGGCCTGCTCGTCGGGATCGAGGCGGCCGTCGCCTTCGCACTCCATCCGATCCTCCTCCGCCTGCCCGCCGGACCTGCGATCGCCGCGCGTGCCGATGGGGCGCGTCTGCTCGGACGGGCGATGCCGATCCTCTACATCGGCTCGCTCGTCGTCACGGTCGTGCTCTCCGTGCTCCTGTGGGGTCGCCCCGAAGCCGCCCTGGCCGGCTGCGCGGCAGTGCTGCTCGTCGTCAGCGTCGTCATGTCCACCGTCCTCCTCGTGCCGATCAACACCCGGACGAAGGCGTGGACGGCCGAGGACCACCCGGACGACTGGCGCGCGCAGATGCGACGGTGGGACCGCCTCCATGTCGTGCGCGTCGCCGTCATCGTCGCCGCATTCGCCCTCGTGGCAAGTGCGGCGACGATGCTCTGACGCGGCCGGCCGCAGTTCGCGGTCCCTGGGTCAGGTCGAAGGCACAGCCTCGGCGGCGGTCAGCGAGGCGATGTCGATGACAGCGCGGAAGTAGACCTCACCGGCGACGACACGATCGTAGGTCGAGTCCGCCTCGGCGATGTCGATCGTCTCGATCTGGGCGGCGATGCCGTGCTCGGCGCAGAAGTCGAGCATCTCCTGGGTCTCGGCGATGCCGCCGATGTTCGATCCGGCGAGCACCTTGCCGCCGCCGATGAGCGATCCGAAGCCGAGCTCCTGCTTGTTCGGCGGCAGCCCGACGACGGCCATGACTCCGCGCGGGGCGAGCAGTCGCAGGTACGCGTCGACGGGGATGTCGGCGCTGATCGTGTTGAGGATGAGGTCGAACTCGCCGCGGTGCTCGGAGAAGAAGTCCTCGTCGGTCGTCGCGAGCATCCGCTCGGCCCCGAGGTCGATGGCGAGCTGCTCCTTCTTGCGGCTGCGGGAGAGCACGGTGACCTCGGCGCCCATGGCCGCGGCGATCTGGACACCCATGTGCCCGAGTCCGCCGAGCCCGAGGACGGCGACCTTCTTCGGCGCTCCGGCCTTCTTCTCACCGGCGCCCCAGCGGTTGAGCGGCGCGTAGGTGGTGATGCCGGCGCAGAGCAGCGGGGCGGCCACGTCGAAGTCGAGGCCGTCGGGGATGCGGAGGACGAAGCGCTCGTTGACGACGACCTTCTCCGCGTACCCGCCCTGGGTGATGGTGCCGTCGACGTCGGTTGAGTTGTACGTGCCGACGTTGCCGCGCAGACAGTTCTGCTCCTGGTCGGCGAGGCATTCGGCGCATTCGCCGCACGAGTCGACGAGGCAGCCGACCCCCACGCGGTCACCGACCTTCCAGTCGGTGACGTCCGCGCCGACGGCGGAGACGACTCCGGCGATCTCGTGGCCGACGACGAGCGGGAAGTCGACCTCGCCCCATTCGTTGCGGACGGTGTGGATGTCGCTGTGGCAGATGCCGGCGGCTCGGATGTCGATGACGACGTCGTCGGGACGCGGGTCGCGGCGCTCGATCTCCGCGACGCGGAAGGGCTCCTCGGGCCCGGTCTTCTGCAGTGCCTTGACGGTGATTGCCATGGGTGACCTCCGGTGTGTGCAGCGGTGCGGTGCTGATCTGGGGACACCCTACATCGTGTCCCTGACGTGACGATGACCGGCGCCCGGTCACCAGGCGCCTTGTCACTTCGCGGCGGCGCGCTCTCCGATCGTCAGATCGAGCGGGAAGTCGACGGGAGCGTCGCCGAAGAGCAGTCGTCCCGCCGAGGCGGCCGCCTCCCTGATCGCGTCGGCCGCGGCGTCGGCCTGCGCTGCCGGGGCGTGGACGATGACCTCGTCGTGGAGGAAGAAGACGAGGTGGGCACGGCCTTCGAACACCGGTCCGGAGGCGTCGGCCCGCCCCTCGTCGAGCTCGGGGAGGCGCGCGAGGCGCAGACGCAGATCGGCGAGCCACGCGAGCGCCCATTCCGCGGCGGTGCCCTGCACGACGAAGTTGCGGGTGAAGCGCCCCCAGTCCCCTGCGGCGCGTCTGGCCCGGTTCTCATCGGCCGGGGTCGCATCGAACGCATTCGCCTGCGACTGCACCTGCCGCCAGCCGTCACTCGGCGCTGGGGACGACCGCCCCAGCCAGGTGGTGACGATCCCACCGCCGAGCCCCACCTCGGCGGCGGTGTCGACGAGGCGCATCGCCGCAGGGAAGGACGTGCGCAGGCGGGGGACGAGCCGGCCGGCCTCCCCTGTCGTCGACCCGTACATCGCGCCGAGGACGGCGATCTTCGCCTCCTGCCGGGTCGCGACGATCCCCTCGTCGACGAGGCCGGAGTAGAGGTCGCGGCCGCGCCCGGCCTCGGCCATCGCCCGGTCGCCGGACATCGCGGCGAGCGCTCGGGGCTCGAGCTGGGAGACGTCGGCGGAGATGAGGGTCCACCCGCCGTCGGCGCGCAGGGCCGGGCGCAGCTGCCGGGGGATCTGCAGCGCCCCACCGCCGCTGGCTGCCCAGCGCCCGGTGACGACGCCGCCGGGCACGTAGACGGGACGGTAGCGGCCCTCGCTCACCCATTCGGCGAGCCAGTGCCAGCCGTTGGCCGAGAGCAGCCGGGCCATCCTCTTGTAGCGCAACAGCGGTTCGATCGCCGGGTGGTCGGATTCGGCGAGCTCCCACTTCGAGGTCGAGGACACGTTGATCCCGGCGTTGCGCAGGGAGGCGAGCAGGCGGGTCGGGGAATCGAGGTTCGCGCGGGGATCGTCGAGGGCGGCCCGGACCTCCTCGGCGACGGCGAGCATCTTCGCGGGCTTTGCACCCGCAGCCGGTTTCTCGCCGAGGAGGTCCGTGAGTATCCGCTCATGCTCGGTGACGTCCCACGGCACTCCGGCCACGTGCATCTCCGCGGCGACGAGGCCGCCGGCCGATTCCGCGGCGAGCAGGAGACGCAGGCGTCCCGGGTCGGTCGCGGTCGTCAGCGCCGCCTGCTGCCGGGCGAATTCGGCGAGGGCGGCGTCGATGTCATGGGGCACCTCCTTCGGTCGCCCGCGACCGCCGGCGACGTCGAAGAGGGCCTCCGCCTGCCCGACGGCCGGGGCGGTGACGGGTCCCGCATCCCACTCCGTGGCGGCCCGCAGCGCCGTGGGCTCGGTGACGAGTTCGGAGCGGACGAGGATCGCATGAGCGAGCCTGAGGTCGTGGGCGCGGTCGACGCGCACCCCGGCCGCAAGCAGCGCCGGGGACCACTTGGGGGTGTCACTGAGCACCCACCTCGGCGCAGGGGCGGGGGGCGCGCCGAGGCCATCGGGCGATCCGTCGCGACGTTCACGGGCACGATCCTCACGGGCACTGCGTTCACGGGCACGGACGAGGTCGGGAAGGGCCGCCTCGGCGAGGTCGGTTCGGGCGATCTCCGCACCGGACGCGTCGAGGTCGACGACGGTGAGCGTCCCGTCGTCGCCCGGACCCGCGTGTTCGTCGCGGCGCGCGGCACCGATGACGGACCACGCGACCGTCGGCGCGGTCTCACTCGGCATGGGTCAACCCTACTGCGCGCCGCTGACACGGGATCCTATGCGTCGCCAGGGAGGAGCACCGAGGTCCCCGATTCTCCCCCGATGACGATGAGCCCGGATTCGATCCGCAGCTCCGAGTACCCCAGCGGCCAGGTCGCGACCTGTTCGCCGGCGTCGTCGATGAGGACGAGTCCGTCGGGAGTGCCGGGGAAGAGGAGCAGCGAGCCGTCGGCGCTCACACCCTGGAGCATGATGAGGCTGTCGGGCAGCTCGGCGATCTCACCAGAGCGCGTGAAGTCGCTCTGCCGCTCGTCCTGGACGAGGGCGGGCGTCCCGTCGGCGCTCACGCCGACGACGGTGCCGGCCTGCCGGTGGTCGGGCAGGGGGAACGTCACGCCCTCACGGGGGTCCGGGACGAAGGGGTACTGCGAGACGCCCGTCGTGCGGTCGACCTCACGACCGTCGAGGTCGACGAACGCGTATTCGGGGTCGGTCTCCTGGATCTTCTCCACATAACCGTCGCTGGCCCACGTGATCCAGTCAGGCCGGGTGACGGCGGTCGACAGCCTCTCCTCGCCGGATCCGAGGTCGAGAACGATGATCCGCTTCCCCCGCTGGTTCGTCACCCCGAGGAGATCGTCGACGAGGACGGTCACCTCGGAGCCTGCCGCGACGGGACTGCGCCACACCTCGCTCCCCTTCTTCTCACCTGTGCCCATGTCGAGTCCGACAAGATCCTCGTCGCCCGTCCGGACGACGACGCGGGTGCCGGCCCAGGCCACCGGCTGAGCGCTCGCGACCTCGGGTCCCAACCCCAGGGCCTGCCGCTCGGTCCCCGTGGCCGGATCCACGAGGCTCCAGGCGCGCATCCCCGACTGCCACTGGGTCCCGACGACGACCGTCGCCGCGGACGCGGCAGGGACCGACGAATCCGGGTCCCCGGGCAGCAGCGCGCCCTGCCCGCAGGTCGCATCGTCGATCTGCCAGAGGAGCTGGCCGCCGCGCAGCTGTCTGCCCATCACCGTCGAGTCCCCGCCGACCCCGCGCTCGACCTCGATCGCCATGTCCTCGGTCACCGCGCACACCTCGTTCGCCGTCGCGTACTGCGCGACGAACCCGGCCGCGTACGCATCAGTGAGCCACGCGCCCTCATCACCGTGCGGAGTCAGCTGCACCTGCGCCTCGGGCGGCAGGTCCGGATCGTCTGTGCAGGCGGAGAGTGTCAGACCGAGCACGGCGGCGAACGCGATTGCGGCGGAACGGATCGAGGTCATGGAAGCGAATCTATGCCCGGTCTCGAACCCGGGGGTGCTCATCCTGTTCCGGTTCGGCAACAGCCGCGCCCGGAGCGGGGACCCTGCTTCCGGAGCGGGGACCGCTCATCCCAGAGCGAGCGCGGCCGCGAGCGCGAGGACCGACAGCGTCGACATGAGCGTCCGTGCGAGGTTCGCGCGGTTCCACCGGGACTCGAACACCGCGCGCGCCGCCTCCTGCTGCCTGTGTGTGTCGATCGGTGCACGGTCGAGGCCCTGGTTGAGGGGAACATTGACGATGACGGTGATGAGGAAGGAGACCACCGAGGCGGCCGCCGCGACCCACAGCAGCGCCGTCCCCGCCGGTCCTGCTCCGATTCCGAGGCCTCCCGGTGCGACACCGATCCTCAGCGTCCCCGCCACCGCAGCGGCTGCCGCGGTGAGCGGGGCACCGACGAAGACGACAAGGAATGTCGGACGGACGATCACGGCGTTGATCGCCCGGAATCCGCGGACGAACTCCCCGTCGGCGAGTCTCCGGTACGCGGGCGAGATCGCGCAGACGAACGCGAAGAACAGTCCGGCGAGCAGTCCGTTCGTCAGCGCCGCGAGGCCCGCGAGAACACCGATGATCATCACGACACCGGTGATCATCACAGGGCGCCCGTCTCGGAACCGTGCCCGACCAGTCCTGCGATCGTCTCCTCGACCGTCGTCGTCACCGTGATGCTTCGGTCGCCCCGCGGCGCGAGGAGACCCGCGGCGTCGGCACGGTAGAGCTCGGCGAGGCTGTCGGCGACGTGAGGTGCGAACCCGGCCTCGGTGAGCGCGGGCGCCCACGCGGGTTCGGGGACGATCTCGACGGTGAGTGCGCGACCGAGGGCACGTCCGAGTACCTCGGCGACCTCGGACTCCGTGCGGCTCGGCCCGATGATGTCGACGGCCTCGCTCGACGGCGGCGGGGCGAGGAGCGCGCGGGCGGCGATCGCCCCGAGGTCACGGGTCGCGACCATCGGCACGGGCACCTCGGCGGTGGGCGCGAACACGGGGTAGGCGCCGGTCTCCCGGGCGAGGTCGATGACGTCGGAGACCTTCTCCTGGAAGTGCCCCGACCGGAGGGCCGTCAGCGTCGTCACGGTCTCGCCCAGTGCCCGTTCGAGGCGGTGGAGCCCGGTGATCGGGCCGGTGCCCGCGGCGAGGTCGGCGCCTCCCGAGGAGAGCATGACGACGTGGGGGACGCCCGCCTCGGCGACGGCCCCGGCGATCGCGTCGCTGAGCTCATCGGCGTGAGCGTCGAGGTCGGCGGCGCCGAGGTCGAACGGCAGCAGGGCGAAGAACCCTGCGGCCCCGGTCAGGGCGGCCGTCAGCCCCGCGCGGTCGGTGAGGTCGACCGTGGCGGTGTCCGCTCCGGCCTCGCGCCAGGGTGCGGCGTCGGCCTCCCGGCGGACGAGGACGCGGACCTCGACACCGGCGTCGAGGAGGGTGTGGGCAGTGGCGGATCCGACGCGTCCGGTGGCTCCTGCGATGACGTACATGATGGACTCCTTCTCAGCTGGGGCGGCTGATCTGTTGTGGTGGCTGATCTGTCTGCATCTCCGACGCTACGGACGTCATCTCGGACACTCCATGCCCGAGAGGCCGCACTTCTTGCTCGATCGTCCGAACAGACCGGTTGATCGAACCGAGCCCTGGTCGCGGCGAACGCGCTGTGACACGATGCCGACATGATGAGCTCACGGGAGACGCCGGCACCGCGGCGACGATCGCCGGCCGGTCGGACTGTCGAGGCGCCCGGCGGCGAGGACCGGCTGGCCCGGGTGCTCGGCACCCTGCGGATGCGCTCGACGTTCTGCTGCCACGCCGAGTTCGGTGACCCGTGGTCGCTCGAGATGCCGGCGATCGCCGACTCCGTGAGCTTCCACGTCCTCATCGCCGGTTCGTGCTGGCTGCGCCTGCCCGGGGAGGAGCCCGTCGAGCTCGCCGCCGGCGACCTCGCGCTCGTCCCGCACGGGCGCGGTCACGACCTCCTCAGCGATCCGGCGGCCCCGCGCGGACCGCGCGTCGATCTCCTGCCGCAGGACTACCTCGGCGAGAGCTACTCCGTCCTCCGGTACGGGGGCACGGGCCCGACGACGCGGCTGATCTGCGGAGTCGTCGGTTTCGATGATCCGGCCGCCCGGCAGCTCGTCCGCAGCCTGCCGGTGATCCTGCGGGTCAGCGGGGATGAGGCCGGGGTCGCCTCCTCGGTGCGCGACACCCTGCGGCTCATCGCCGCCGAACTCGCGCATCCGCAGCCGGGAGCGGAGACCGTGGCGACGCGGTTGGCCGACGTCCTCGTCGTCCAGGCGATCCGGTCGTGGATGAACTCCGACGCCGAGGCGAGCGCGGGTTGGCTGCGATCCCTGCGGGACGAGCGCATCGGCCGGGTCATCGAGGCCATCCATGACGGCCCCGGTGAGGAGTGGACGCTCGAGCGCCTCGCACGGGTCGCGGGGATGTCGCGGTCCTCATTCAGCGCCCGCTTCACCGATCTCGTCGGCGAGACCCCGATCGCGTACCTCACGCGATGGCGGATGGCCATCGCCCAGTCGCGGCTGCGGGACACCGAGGTCACGGCGGCGAAGCTCGCCGGCGAGCTCGGCTACCGCTCGGAGGCCGCGTTCAACCGCGCGTTCACCCGCCTCGTCGGGACGACCCCGGGCGCGGTGCGGAGGCAGAGCGGGCAGGCGTGGGGCGAGCACGTGCCGGGCGGGCATGCGAAGAGCCCCTCACCTGACCCTGATCGGGCCGGTGAGGGGCTCTCGTCCGCTGGTGCGCGAGGGGGGACTTGAACCCCCACGACCTTGCGATCACTGGCACCTGAAGCCAGCGCGTCTACCAATTCCGCCACTCGCGCGAACAAGAGAAGACTTTATCATCGCCGCGCGGATTTCAAGAAACCCAGAGGGCCCGAGAACCCGCGAAAACAAGCGAAAACAGCCGAAATCGCCGCAGAAACCACCGAAAAGTGGCGACCTTCACACTTTCGCCGCTCTTCCGGCACCGTACCGACCATTCCACCGGCTCGCCTGAGACCCGGTTCAACCACCCCGCCGATGCCCCGCCAGCACCCATCGGCATCGCTCCAGCCACCGCACAGTCGCGGCCCGCTGCCGACACCTTCCCCAGCGCTCTCCCACACCCCACCGCCGCCCTCGGCTCCCCGTCACCGACGGGCTGCTCAACGTGTCCTGCCAGGCTGAACGCACACAGTGAATCCCCGCCGAGGTGCGCCCCGAGATCGCGCAGGACGTGAGATGAGAGCGCCTCCGCGTTAGGATTGGGTGTTGGTGTACCCGAAACGGCGCCTCGCGCCGGATACGGTCACGCCCACGCGAAAGAGCAGTGCAGACCATGTGCCCACGTTCTGGCCGACCGCCCGAACACGAGACAGACGATGCCGAACCGGAGGAGGTGCCATGGGAATTCTCGATCGCTTCGAGAAGGGACTGGAGAACGTCGTCAACGGCGCCTTCGCGAAGGCCTTCCGCTCCCAGGTCGAACCCGTCGAACTCGGCGGGGCCTTGCGTCGCGAAGCCGACAACAAGGCGGCCGTCGTCTCCCGCGGACGCACCCTGACCGCGAACCACTACACGATCGAGCTCTCCCCCGCCGACTTCGAGCGCCTCTCCGGCATCGAGACCGAACTGCGGGCCGATCTCCGGCAGGTCATCGGCGACCACGCGATCGAGCAGGCGTACAGCTTCGTCGGGCCGGTGTCCGTCGACTTCGTCGAAGCCGACGACCTCGACACGGGCATGTACCGCGTCGTCTCGAGCACCCAGCGTCCCGACGGGTCTCCGGCGGCTCAGCCGGCCAACCGCGGCGGCTACGATCCGGTCTCCCGTTCCCACAACATCGTCGAACCGGCCCCGGCGTCGACCTCCCGTCCCGTGCCGCAGCGCCAGGCCGCACCTCGGCGCTCGAGTGAGCCGGCGCGGTCGTCGACTCCGATCCGCCAGGCCGCCCCGGCCCGGCAGCGCACGATCGAGGCGAGCGTCGACATCAACGGACAGACCTACCCCCTGCGTCAGGGCAGCAACGTCTTCGGACGCTCATCGAACAGCTCGGACTTCGTCATCGACGACCCCGGTGTCTCGCGCCGCCACTTCGAGATCGTCGTCGAGGGCGACCATGCCGTCGCCAACGACCTCGGCTCGACGAACGGCACGCTGCTCCACGGACGCAAACTGACCTCCGCCAACCTCAGCAACGGTGATGTGCTCACGGCAGGCGATGCCGATGTGCGCTACACCGAACAGGACTCTCTGTGAGCGAATTCACCGTCACCGTCTTCCGGTTCGCGTTCTTCGTCATCCTCTGGCTCTTCGTCTTCGGGGTGGCAGGCGTGCTCAGGCGGGACATCTTCGGCGCACGGCGCGGACCCCGCAAGGCGAAGAAGAACAAGGCCGCGCGGGGCTCCTCGCGCCAGTCCGCTCCCGCCCAGAACCAGCAGGCTCAGAACCAGCAGGCTCAGAACCGCCAGGCCCAGCCCGCGCCGGTGCCCTCGCGTCCGGCACCCCGGGCGAATCCCGGCTCGATCCGGGTGACCGCCGGTCCGATGGCCGGCACCTCGCTCATCCTCTCCGGGGCGCCCGTGACCTTCGGGCGCGCGCCGGACAACACGATCGTCATCGACGACGACTTCGCCTCGAGCCACCATGCCCGCATCATCGCGAGGAACGGCGCCTGGGTGCTCGAGGACCTCAGCTCGACGAACGGCACGTTCGTCGACGGTTCGCGCATCACCGCCCCGTTCGACCTGGGCATCGGCACTCAGATCACCATCGGACATACGACGTTGGAGACCCAATCGTGACGACCGACGGAACGATCACCCTTCGCTCCGCAGCCCGGTCTCACACCGGGCTCGTGCGCAAGAACAACCAGGACTCCGGGTACGCGGGCCCCAACTTCCTCCTCATCGCCGACGGCATGGGCGGGCACGCCGGCGGTGACGTCGCCTCGGCGATCACCGTCTCCCGCCTCGCCGAACTCGACCGTGAGACCGGAGGCGAGGACGCCCTCGAGATCCTCCGCACCTCGATCCTCGACGCCAACGACCGGATCTGCCGCGGCGTCGCCGAACAGCCCGAACTCGCCGGCATGGGCACGACCGTCACCGCTCTCCTGCGCGCGCCGGGCAACCGCTTCGCGCTCGCGCACATCGGCGACTCCCGCGGATACGTCTACCGCGACGGCGAACTCCACGCCGTCACCCACGACCACACCTTCGTCCAGATGCTCGTCGACGAGGGCCGCATCACCGCCGAGGAAGCCGACACCCACCCCCAGCGCTCCGTCGTCATGAAGGTCCTCGGCGACGTCGGCACGTCCCCTGACCTCGACCTCTCCCTGCGCGAGGCCCACGTCGGCGACCGCTGGCTGCTCTGCTCCGACGGTCTCACCGGGTTCGCCGACATCGGCGACATCACCCGGGTCCTCGCCGAGGTGGCCGACCCCGACGAGGCCTGCCGCCAGCTCATCGACCTCGCTCTGGCCGGGGGCGGAGCCGACAACGTCACCGTCGTCATCGGCGACGTCATCGAGGGCACCGTCGAGACCGCCCAGGGCAAATCCGTGGGCTCCGTCCACCTCAACCCGCAGTACGCGACGATCGGCACCCGCCCCGAGGGCGACGGCACGACCGCTCAGCACGACTTCGCGAACACCGACGTCCCCACCGACACCGTGCCCCTGCAGACCGTGACCGATGCCGGGTCCGGTGATTCCGGGCAGGAACCCACCGCCGAGGTGCCCGCCGGGTCCGTGCGGACGCTGACCGAGGACGACGCCGAGGATGCGGCCGAGTCCGATGAGGACGACGAGCCTGAGGACGTCGAGAAGCGCTCCTACCTCGGGTGGATCATCGCCGCCATCGTCATCATCGCCCTCGCCGTGGCCGGCTTCTTCGCCTACAACTACATCAACAACCACTACTACCTGACGAACGACAACGGCCAGGTCACGCTCTACCGCGGGCTCGACACGACGCTCGGCCCCATCGAGCTCAGCCGCCTCGAGGACACCACCGACATCCAGGTCGACGCGCTCAACAGCTTCTCCCAGGACCGACTGCGCAGCTCGATCCAGGCCGACTCCCGCGAAGAGGCGGACCGGATCATCGACAATCTCCGCCGGGAGGCCGAGAGCGCCGGCACCGTCTCCGGCAACGCCGAGGATGCGACAGCGCCGAGCGATCCGGCCCCCTCCCCGCCCAACGGGCAGAGCGCCGAACCCAGTGACGCGATCACTCAGGAGTCGCAGTGATGTCAGACTCCGTCTCCCAGGCAGCCCGGCCCAGGCCCTACCGCCTGGCCGAGCTCGGGCTCATCATCCTGGCGATCGTCGCCTCGACGAGTGCCTACGCGCTCGTCGGGCTCGGCGTCGACGATGCCATGCCGACCGACATCTACGGGTACATGGCGTGGCTGACGGCTCTCGCCCTCCTCATCCACATCGTCGTGTGGTGGAAGGCGAAGTACGCCGATCCCGTCCTCGTGCCCATCGCCGTCCTCCTCAACGGCCTCGGCCTGGCGATGATCCACCGCGTCGACCTCGGTCGCGTGGAGTTCCTCGACAGCGCCACCCAGCAGCTTATCTGGATGACGCTCGGCGTGGGGCTCGCGATCGCCGTGCTCATCGTCCTCCGCGACCACCGCTGGCTGCGCCGCTACACCTACGTCTCGGGCTTCCTCGCCCTCTTCTTCCTCCTGCTGCCCCTCATCCCGGGCCTCGGCAGGACGATCAACGGCGCCCGCATCTGGATCGGCATCGGACCGCTGTCGTTCCAGCCCGGTGAGATCGCGAAGATCCTCCTCGCGATCTTCTTCGCCGGCTACCTCGTCGCCTACCGCGACCAGCTCGTGCTCGCAGGCCCGAAGATCCTCGGCATCCGCTTCCCCCGGCTGCGCGACTTCGGTCCCATCGTCATCGCATGGATCGCCAGCGTCGGCGTCCTCGTCTTCGAACGCGACCTCGGCACCTCCCTCCTCTTCTTCGGCCTCTTCGTCGCCATGCTCTACGTCGCGACCTCGAAGGTCTCGTGGATCATCATCGGCATGTCCTTCTTCGCCGCCGGCGCCGTCCTCGCGACCCTGCTCTTCTCCCACGTCCAGCAGCGCATCGACGGTTGGCTCAATGCGCTCACCGCTGAGGAGTACAACAAGACGCCGGGCGGGTCCTACCAGCTCGTCCAGGGTCTGTTCGGGATGGCCAACGGCGGTCTCGTCGGCACCGGGCTCGGCGAGGGACGCCCGAACATGGTCCCCTATGCGGAATCCGACTTCATCTACGCGAGCTTCGGCGAGGAGCTCGGCATGGCCGGCCTCTTCGTCATCCTGCTCTGCTACCTCCTCATCTTCGAACGCGGCATCAGGACCGCGCAGAAGCTGCGCGACGGCTTCGGCACCCTGCTCGCCGCGGGGCTCTCGTTCACGATCGCCCTCCAGGTCTTCGTCGTCGTCGGCGGCGTCACCCGCCTCATCCCGCTCACGGGTCTGACCACGCCGTTCCTCGCTCAGGGCGGATCGTCCCTGGTCGCGAACTGGGTGATCATCGCCCTCCTGCTGCGGATGTCGGACAATGCCCGCCGCCCGGTCGACGAATTCCACACCGGCGTCCTCAAGATCACCGAGGACCCCGACTCGACGACCGCCTCGGCGCGCCGCCGGAAGAAGACCGCCGACGACAGCGACCGGACCGACGCTGTACACCGGAACAACCCCAGCGACCGGACCAGCTCCGATGAGTCGCCGACGACGGTCCACGCGACGACTCCCGCCGACGAGGCGGTCACCACGAACCTCAGCACCCGGCGCCCCAGCGGCCCCGACCAGCGCCCGACCGACGAGCCCACCCAGGGAGGAGACCGATGAAGAAGTCGCTCACGCACATCGGAGTCGTCGGCTTCGTCATGTTCGCCCTGCTCTTCGGCTCGACGAGCTGGGTGCAGTTCGTCACCGCCGACTCCCTCAACGCCAACCCGCTCAACAACCGGCAGATCCTCGATCAGCTCTCCCGCGACCGGGGACCGATCCTCGTCGACGGCACGCCGATCGCCTACTCCGAACCCGTCGACGACCGCTACCGGTTCCAGCGCCAGTACGGCTCGGACGGCCTCGACCCCCGCGCGTACGCGTCGATGACCGGGTACTACTCGATCGTCTCCGGTGCCTCGGGCATGGAGCGCGCCGCCGGTGACTACCTCTCCGGTGACTCCGACGCCCTCTTCTACGACAAGGTCGGCAGCTTCTTCACCGGGGAGCAGCCGCGCGGTGCCGCGGTCGAGCTCACCGTCGACCCCGACGTCCAGCAGGCGGCCTGGGACGGTCTCGGCAACCAGACCGGCGCGGCGGTCGCACTCGACCCGAAGACCGGGAAGATCCTCGCGATGGCCTCGACGCCGGGCTGGGACCCCAACCCGATCGCCAGCCACAACCCCGACGAGGCGCGCGCGGCGTTCGAGCAGCTCAACAACGACCCGGAGAACCCGGCCTACAACCGCGCGATCGGCGGCAACCTCTACCCGCCCGGCTCGACCTTCAAGGTCCTCGTCGCGGCCGCCGCCCTCGAATCGGGCGACTACACGCCGGATTCGCGGCTCAACGGCCCGGCCACCCTCGATCTGCCGCAGACAACGGCGACGATCAGCAACTCGCACGCCGGGGCCTGCCGCAGCGGCGGTCGCCCCACCCTTGCGGAGTCGCTCGCCGAATCGTGCAACACGTCCTTCGCCTCCCTCGGCATGGATCTCGGAGAGGACGCGATCGCCGAGCAGGCCGCGAAGTTCGGCTTCGGCCAGGACCTCTCGATCCCGCTCACCGTGACCCCCTCGACGTTCCCCTCCGACCTCAACCCGCCGCAGCTCGCGCAGTCCTCGCTCGGCCAGTTCGAGGTCCGCTCGACGCCGATGCAGATGGCGATGATGACCGCGGGCATCGCCAACGACGGCAAGATGATGAAGCCGGAGCTCGTCAACCGCGTGCTCAACGCGAACACCCTCGAGCCGATCACGGAGACGAGGCCGACAGAGCTCTCGCGTCCCGTCTCCGGGCAGACGGCCGAAGAGCTCAACACGATGATGCAGGGCGTCGTCACCGACGGCACCGCCTCGGTGGCGCAGATCCCCGGCGTCCAGGTCGCGGCGAAGACGGGAACCGCCCAGCACGCGCAGGGCGCGGCCCCGCACGCGTGGTTCATCTCCTTCGCCCCCGCCGACGACCCGCAGATCGCGGTCGCGGTCGTCGTCGAGAACGGCGGCAACGCCGGCAATGAAGCTTACGGTGCGACGGTCGCAGGACCGATCGCCAAGGACATGATGGAAGCGGTGGTCGACAAATGAGGCCGAGCGAAGGCACTCAGCTGGGGAACCGGTACACCCTGACCTCGCGGATCGCCGTGGGCGGCATGGGCGAGGTGTGGAAGGGCGTCGACTCCGTGCTCGGACGCGAAGTCGCCGCGAAGATCCTCAAGGACGAATACCTCTCGGACTCGACGTTCCTCGCCCGCTTCCGCGCCGAGGCGCAGAACATGGGCCGCGTCTCCGATCCCGGCATCGCCGGCGTCTACGACTACGGCGACGAGGACGGTTCGCCCTACCTCGTCATGGAGTACGTGCCCGGCGAACCCCTGTCGACGATCATCGAACGCAGCGCCCCCCTGTCCGAGGAGGACACGCTGAGCATCGTCGCGCAGGCCGCGCAGGCGCTCGGCGCCGCCCACAAGGTCGGTGTCGTCCACCGCGACATCAAGCCCGGCAACATCCTCATGACCCCGGACTTCCGGGTCAAGATCACCGACTTCGGCATCGCCCGGGTCACCGACCAGGCGCCGCTGACGAAGACCGGTCAGGTCATGGGCACCGCCCAGTACCTCGCCCCCGAACAGGCCACCGGCAAGGGCTCGGGTCCCGGATCCGACCTCTACGCGCTCGGCATCATCGCCTACGAGGCCCTCGCCGGCCAGCGTCCCTTCACCGGGGACTCGCAGGTCGCGATCGCGATCGCCCAGGTCAACCAGCAGCACCCGCCGCTGCCGGACACGGTCTCCGAGCCGATGCGCCGGTTCGTCGACTCCCTGCTCGAGAAGAAGCCCGAACGTCGACCCGACGACGCGATGGCCGTGGCCAAGGCCGCCGAGGCGCTGGCCGTGGGCAACGTCGCCGCCGCCGAGGCCGCGCTGCCGCAGATGCGCCACGGCAATGCCGCGTCCGAGGCGCTCACGCAGGTCTTCAACGACCCCGACCCGGTGCCCTCGACGCAGGTCATGCCGACCACCTCGAGCAACGATGCGACCCGCGTCTACAGTGCCGATCAGCAGCCCGGCTACGGGCCGCCCGCGGGAACCGGCTACAACCAGGCCGTCGCCGCAGGCGACCCGAACGATCCCAACGGCACCGACGACGAGCTGGAGAAGAAGCAGTCGAAGAAGGGGAGGATCCTCATCTGGATCCTCGCGATCCTCGCGCTCATCGCCGTCGGGTCCCTCCTCTGGTACTTCCTCGGGCAGAACGGCGAGGAGCCGGCTCCCGCTCCGTCGACGAGTGCGACGACCTCGCAGGCGCCGCAGGAGATCGAGATCGACCCGAATGACTACATCGGCCAGTCCGAGTCCTCGGCGACGCAGAACCTCGAACGTCAGGGCCTCCAGGTCGACACTCAGACGGTCGACTCGAACCGGTCTGAGGGCACCGTCGCCGATGTCGGCGAGGCCGACGGCGGCGGCTACACGTTCCAAGAGGGCGACACCGTCACCCTCTACATCTCCTCAGGACCGGCCGAGGAGCCGGCACCCGAGCCGACGCGGACCTCGCGGCCGAGCGAACCGAGCAGCGACTCCGGGTCGAATTCGGGCTCGGGCAACGGGTCGGACTCGGGCTCGTCGTCCGACTCCGGGTCGAATTCGGGATCCTCGTCGACCTCGGACAGCGGGTCGTCGTCGAGCTCCGACAACGGGTCCTCTTCGGATTCGAACTCCGGTTCGTCCTCGGAGTCGGGCTCGGAGAGCGGATCGTCAGCGAATTCCGACAACGGAGCGAGCTCGAATCCCGGGTCGAACCCGAACGGCGGAGCGAACTCCAACGGCAACAACGGAAACGGCACGAACGCGACCACGGACTCCAGCGGAGACGAGGGTTAGCCGCCGAGGCGACTGGGACATGGGACGAGCGAAGAATAGTAATCTTGAGGAACTGCCCGGACTGCTCAACGCGTCCGGGTGACATACGCGGAGGAAGTACATGACTGAGCCCAAGGTGCTGTCGGAGAGGTACGAAGTCCGTGCCCTCCTCGGCCGTGGGGGCATGGCAGAGGTGCACGAGGGCGTCGACACCCGTCTGGGTCGACGCATCGCGATCAAGCTTCTGCGGTCCGATCTTGCGCGCGACCCCTCCTTCCACACGCGACTCAAGCGCGAAGCGCAGTCCGCTGCCGGTCTCAACCATCCCGGCATCGTCGCCGTCTACGACTCCGGTGAGGAGGAGTTCGTCGAATCCGGCGGCTCGAGCGTCTCCGTGCCCTTCATCGTCATGGAGTACGTCGAGGGGCAGACCCTGCGCGAGGTCCTCAACGAACACGGCACGCTCACCGTCGACGAAGCGCTCAACGTCATCGCCGGGGTCCTCGCCCCGCTCGAGTACTCCCACCGCAACGGCATCGTCCACCGCGACATCAAGCCCGCGAACGTCATGCTCACTCCTGACGGCGACATCAAGGTGATGGACTTCGGCATCGCCCGCGCGCTCAAGGACAACAGCGGCCTGACCCAGACGCAGTCGGTCGTCGGCACCGCCCAGTACCTCTCCCCCGAGCAGGCCCGCGGCGAGGTCGTCGACGCCCGGTCCGACCTCTACTCGACCGCGTGCCTCCTCTACGAACTGCTCGCCGGACGGCCCCCGTTCGTCGGCGACTCCCAGCTCGCCGTGGCGTATCAGCATGTCGGTGAGACGCCGCAGCCGCCGAGCTTCTACAACCCCGAGGTGCCCCCGGAGGTCGATCGGCTCGTCCTCCACGCCCTGAAGAAGGATCGCGACGAGCGCTACCAGGACGCCTACACGTTCCGAGAGGACGTCCTCGCCGCGCGCGACGGCCGACCGCTGAGCATCGACGGCGACCTCGATCGCACGCAGGCGTTCGCCGCGGCCGGTGGGGCCGGAATGATGGGTCCGCCGCCGGCGACGCAGGCCTACCCGCTCGACGCCGAGGCGGCGCCCGAGACCGGTCCGGTCTCCCAGATCATGACCCGGCAGGAGCAGCAGCCGGTGAAGAAGCGCTCGAAGGCGTGGATCTGGATCGGCAGCATCTTCGTCCTCCTCGCCCTCGCGGCCGTCGCTCTGTGGGTGTACGAGATCAACAAGCCCGAACCGATCGTCCAGGTCCAGGTCGCCGACGTCGCAGGCATGGATGCCGATGCCGCCGAGGCGCAGCTGCGCAATCAGGGATTCGACGTCACGACGGAGGAGACGTACAACGCCGACGTCGATGAGGGCAGTGCGATCTCGACGGATCCGGCCGCCGGCCAGAGCATCCCGGAGAACAGCACCGTCAAACTCGTCGTCTCCCTGGGGCCCGAGAACGTCACCGTTCCCGAGGTCGCGGGCAAGACCGAGGAGGAGGCGAGGAAGATCCTCAACGACGCGAAACTCCAGGCGGGCACCCACATCTCCCAGAACTCACCGGATGTGAAGAAGGGCGTCGTCATCGAGACGAAGCCCGGCGAGGGCGAGAAGGTCGATGTCGACTCGAACGTCGATCTCGTCGTGTCCTCGGGACTCGTCAAGGTCCCCGATGTCCTCGGGCAGACGCAGGAGGAGGCCTGCAGCACCCTGTCCGGCGACGACTACAAGCTCCAGTGCAAGGTCGAAGAGGTCGAGACCGCCGATCAGGAGGAGGGCAAGGTCTTCGAGCAGTCGACGCCGGGCGGCTCAGATGTCGCGCAGGATTCGGAGATCACCATCCGCGTGGCCAAGAAGCCGCCGGAGCCGTCCCCGACGATCCCGTCGATCCCCGGCGGCATCCCGACCGCACCGTCGCCGACCGACAGCCCCGATGGCAACGGCGGGGACAACGGCAACGGCGGCGGCACGTCGAACGACGGTGCCGTCGGCGGCGGCAGCTCATGGTTCGACGACTGGGCCGACGCCAGGGGCAACGGCGACTGAGTTCTCAGCCGCGGCAGGGCGCTCAGGCGCCGTGGGGCGCTCAGCCGAGCGTGACGAAGAGGTCCGTGCGCAGGTCCGCCGGGTCCATGTCCGGTCTCGGTTCGGTGACGTAGACCTCGAAGAACGGCATGTCCGGGTGATGGCCGGCGGCGACGAGACCCTGCATGTGGGCATTCCACGCTTCGGCGAGACCGTCGAATCCGCCGAGGTGGGAGATCGCTCCGACCGATCCGCCGGGCAGTTCGGCGGGGATCGCGGTGAGGTCGTCGCCGAGCTCGAGTGCCTGACTCAGACCCGTGGCCACGGGGATGCCCACCTGGATGTCGACGGTGTCCGTGGGCGGGCGCGTGTAGAGGGAGAAGGCCGGTCCCGCGGGCTCGACCCCCGCCTCGGCGAGTGCGGGGAAGAGCCGGGAGTACACGGCGTCGAAGAGGGCCGGCAGCTCGCTCATCGGATGGTTCTGGGCTTCGACGACGACCGTGGGCACGGGCTGGGCCTCGAAGACGGTGAGTTCGCGATACGGCTCGGTCGGGAAGTAACTCGGCTCTTCCATGGGATGTCCTCTCACTGGATCCTCTGAGTTGATCCTAAGCGCTTGAGCCCGGGAGGTGGAAGTGCCGCTCAGGCCGAGGGAGCGGAGATCGCCGAGGCGAGCGGAGACATCGCAGCGGCGCGGGCGGCCGCACCGGACAGTCCGCAGACCTCGAGCCAGTTGCCGAGCATGAGGTAGCCCGATTCCGTGAGGACGGACTCCGGGTGGAACTGGACGCCGTAGAGGGGTGCGCTGCGGTGCTCGATGGCCATGACGACGTCGTCGGCGGTGCGCGCGGTGACGGCGAAGGTCTCGAGGTCGATCGTCTCGTCGACGATCGCGAGCGAGTGGTACCGGGTCACCGTCAGCGGCGAGGGGCAGCCGGCGAAGATGCCGTCCCCGTCGTGGGTGATGACCGAGGTCTTGCCGTGCATGAGGACCGGCGAATGCGTCACCGTCGCCCCGAAGACCTCGCCGAGGGCCTGATGCCCGAGGCACACTCCGAACAGCGGGCGGCCCGCCTCGGCGGCCCAGCGGATGAGGTCCGGGCACACCCCGGACTCCGCGGGCACACCCGGTCCCGGGGACAGCAGGATGCCGTCGTATCCGCGCGCCAGCTCCACGGCCGCCTCGGCGGACAGATCGTCATTGCGGATGACGTCGGCGCTCGCTCCGAGCTCCCGGACATAGCCGACGAGGGTGTAGACGAAGCTGTCGTAGTTGTCGACGACGAGGATGCGGGTCACTGCCCGCCCTCGTCGGTCACGGTCGCGTTGTTGAACGGCATGTAGGGGGCGAGGGCGGGGAAGACGTACTGCATGAGCAGGTAGACGACGGCCGCGATGAGGATGAGGGCGAGGACGAGTTTGACGAACCACGGCCCGGGCAGAATCCGCCAGATCAGTCCGTACATGTCACGCTCCTCCGCTCTTGCTGACTTTGTCGTACGCCTTCGAGTCCTTGATCGCGTCCGGCGGGCCCTCGCCGGCCGGGCGCCATTCGGTGAGCTCGGCGTAGGCGATGTAGCGCTCACGCGCGGAGAACATCGGGTTGCACGCGGTCAGGGTGAGGATCCGGTCCTTGCCCTTGTAGTCGGGCTGGTCGGGCACCGGGGCGAGCACCTCGACGGCATCGGGGAGGATGATGTCGAAGTTGCGGAACGTGTACGTGTAGAACCCGTCCTTCGTCTGCACGACGATCTCGTCACCGGGCTGGAGCTTCGCGATCTGGTTGAACGGCTTGCCGTAGGTGACGCGGTGGCCGGCGACGGAGAAGTTGCCGACCTCGCCGGGCATCGCGGAGTTCGGGTAGCGGCCCACACCCATGCGGTTGAGCACGGGTTCGAGGTCGACGCCCTCGGCGAGCGTCCGGTAGTAGTCGTCGCCGAAGCGCGGGATGTAGAAGATGCCGAACGCGGTGTTCTTCTCGACCGGCTCGGCCACGACGGGTTCGTCCGGATCGTCCGGCAGCTGATTGGGGTCCTGGTTCGCCCAGTCCTTCGTCAGCTGGTCGGCGAGCACTTCGTTGTCGCGGTTGGCCTCGAGGTCCGTCCACCACAGCTGCCAGACGACGAAGAGGATGAGGACGAGCCCCGCGGTGATGCAGAGTTCACCGAAGGTGCGGATCGTCCCGCGAATCGGGCCGATCGGCTGACGCTGGACCGGCTGCTTCTTCCGTCGGCCTCCGCCCGAGCCCCCGTCGCCGGGACCGCCTGGGCCGTTCGGGCCTCCGGGGCCTCCCGGACCGCCAGGACTGCCGGGTCCTGCTGCCGCGGGAGCAGCCGCTGCTGCCGCATAGCCCGCTGCTGCGTAACCCGCTCCGGGGGAGGCAGCGTTGCCGGTGGTGTCGGCGTAGGCGGGCTGGACCATCGTCGGCTGCGCACCCGTGGGCGGGTACGCCTGAGGCTGTTGCTGTGCGTGCTGCTGGGACCAGGCGGGCATCGCCTCGGTGGGCTCGGAGCGCAGCGGCGGGGCGTCGGCGCGTCCCTCCCCGGCTGCAGTGCCGGCGGCTGCTCCGACCCCGGTACCACCGGCGGCAGCAGCGGCTTCACGGCGGCGCAGTTCGCGGCGGCTCGGCAGGGGTGCGTCGTAGTTCGTGCCGGCGTTTGCAGGAGCGGTGGAATCAGCGGCGGAGGTGGAGTCTGCGGTGTTCGCCGAGGCGGCATCGATCCGGAAGGGCTGGGTCGCCGGACCCGCATCGCCCTGGCCCGTGACCGGCTCTGCGGGGTGGGTCGGCGGTGTCTGGGGAGTGGGCATCCGCCGCTGTGCGGATCGGATGGTGGGTCGCGAAGACGCTTCGTTACCCGAGGAGGAACTATTCACCACTGCTGCACCGTGCCTATGACCTTGAATCCGGGGCTCGCCCTGTGGACAAGCGGGGACACCCTAATGCACTTTATCGCATGAACACGGCGCTGTGGCGGGTTCACAGCTCACTCGAAGTCTGGGGTCAGGTTTTTCATTCAGCCCCGCCACCCGAGTAGACTGAGGGGCGATTGTCCCCGACCAGTGAATCGGTGGCCCGCCCCTGGGGTCGCTGTCGAAGGAGTACTCGTGGCCAAGTCCCATGGACGGACCTCGCGCCCTCAGCGCACCACGCGCAATGCGGCGAAAGCCAAGACGACGGCTGATGACGCCACCGTGGTCGACGAGACCGACATCGAGGTCACCGAGGTCGTCGATGCCGACGGCACCGAGACCGACGTTGTCATCGTCGACGAGGTCGAGGTCGTCGAAGACGATGCCGACGAGAAGTCCACGGCAGCTGCGAAGTCGGAGACCACCTCGGCGAAGGACGACGCGAAGGACGACGCCGAGACGGACTCCGACGAAGACGACAACGACTCCGCGACGACGGACTCGACGTCGACGGACTCGACGGCCAAGGACTCGGCGACTAAAGACACCGCTGTCTCCAAGGGCACCGCGAAGTCCGGTGCCGCGAAATCCACCGCAGCCTCCAAGGAGAAGTCGTCGGCCAAGGAGAAGTCGGCGAAGAAGGCGGGAGCGAAGCGCACGACCCGTTCGGGCAATCCGGCCAAGCGCTCACAGGGCCGCAAGACCGCGAGCTACACCTCCGAAGCCGGCCAGCAGACGATCAAGCCGAACCCGCGCTGGTTCCTCCCGGTGCTCATCGGCCTCCTGCTCATCGGCCTCATCTGGCTCGTCACGTTCTACATCACGCAGGGTGCGTTCCCTGTCGAGGCATGGGGCAACTGGAACATCCTCATCGGCTTCGCGTTCTTCGTCGCGGGCCTCATCATGTCCACGCGCTGGCGCTAGGCCACCTGCGCCCACTCACCCCTTCCTCGGCCCGCCACACGGGCCGAGGGAGGGGTTGAGTTATACCCAAGCCCGCGCACTGTCCTGTGCATAACTTTTTCCACGCCTGTGACCAGCAGAAATACACCGATGTAAGTTATCCACCGTGTGGATAACCACTGTGGACAAATCACGAATGCAGTTCAGGGCGCCGCCCCGGCAGTGGCCGTCTTCGCGATGACCACGACCGTCATGACGAGGACGAGGGCTGCCGCGACGAGCCAGAACACGAGTCCCGAGCGCTTCCGACCCACGAGCAGGGCACCGGCGCCGAGGATGAATCCGGTGACGAGGCCGCCGAAGTGCGCCTGCCACGAGACTCCCGGCACGAGGAATCCGTAGCCGAAGTTGAGGACGACGAAGAGCACGACGCCGGTGATGTTGCGGTCGAGCCGCTTCGTCGGCACGAGGAGGACGCCGATGATCGCGAACACCGCGCCGGACGCCCCGATGTTGTTCGTCACCCAGTCCCGACTCCACGGTTCGGCGAGGAGGAGGACCATGACGGAGCCGCCGATCGCGCCGAGGACGTAGACGGCGAGGAACCTCCAGTGGCCGAGCGCGCGCTCGACGAACGAGCCGAAGAAGAACAGGCCGAGCATGTTGGCCAGCAGATGGACCGGCGAGGGCTGTTCGTGGACGAGGGCGACGGTGAGCAGACGCCACGGCTGCTCGACGGTGAGCGCCGGCACGTAGCTCAACCGGTGGAGGAGATCGAGTCCGGGCAGCAGCTGGAGGAGGAACGAGAGCCCGGTGACGATCATGATCGTCGCCGTCACCGGAGGAAAGTGCAGAGAAAGGGCCCGGCCGGTTTCCCGTGCCGGGCCCTTGTCTGGTGTGCTCATGCACCCATCGTAGGGCAGATCGTGTGAGGCGGTGCTCAGGCGTCCTTGATCTCGACGGATTCGATGACGACCGGCTCGACCGGCTTGTCCATCGCACCGGTGCGCACACCCTCGATCTCGTCGACGACCTTCTGGGAGGCGTCGTCGGCGACCTCGCCGAAGATCGTGTGCTTGCCGTTGAGCCACGGGGTCTCAGCGGTCGTGATGAAGAACTGCGAGCCGTTGGTGCCGCGGCCCATCTGCTTGCCGGCGTTGGCCATCGCCAGCAGGTACTTGCGGTCGAACTGGAGCTCCGGGTGGATCTCGTCGTCGAAGACGTAGCCGGGTCCGCCGGTGCCGGTGCCGAGCGGGTCGCCGCCCTGGATCATGAAGTTCGAGATGATGCGGTGGAAGCCGGTGCCGTCGTAGAAGGCGCCCTTCGTGGGCTGACCGGTCTGGGGGTCGGTGTATTCGCGCTCACCGGTGGCGAGTTCGACGAAGTTCGCGACCGTCTTCGGGGCGTGGTTGCCGAAGAGGTTGATGGTGATGTCGCCATGGTTGGTGTGCAGGACCGCTGTGTTCGTTGCAGATGTGGACATGCCCCTCATTCTTCCACGCCGGCCGCGAATCTGCTGATCCGTCAAGGAGGGTTTGCACAAACCTCCAGCAGATCCGCAGGCAAATTCCTCGCCCTCCGGTGGCCCCTCCCCCCGGGCCAGGCCGTAGACTGGGGAGTGATCAGTTGCCCCCGGACTTAAGAGGATTGGGAATGTTCATGTCGAAGAAGCCAGCTCGGGAACCGCTCGCGTCGAAGCTCGATTCCGCGAAGAAGACGTCGCTCCGCTTCCTGGCCGACGCCTCGGATGCCGCCGCTCCCAAACTGCGTGAGGCAGCCGATAAGGCCAACGGTCGCGTCGAGGCATTCACCGAGAAGGCCCGCCCCCAGGTCGAGGCGCTCGCCGAGAAGGCGAACCAGCAGGTTCACGACTGGGCAGACCGGATCGAAGCCTACCGGCCCGAGGCCACCGAGCGCGCCGGCAAGTTCGCCGGCACCGCCGCGACCTCGCTCGCCGCGATGGAGACCCCGCAGCTCATCGACAACCTCGCCGTCCGCCTCACCGGTGACAAGAAGGCGATGAAGAAGGCCCGCAAGGCCCTCGCGCAGGCCGGCAAGCGGATCCAGAAGGAGACCGCGCAGAAGTCCGGCGGCGGCAAGAAGGCCCTCGTGTGGACGCTCGTCGTCGGCTCCGCCGCCGGCATCGGCTACTACGTGTGGAAGAAGGCCCAGCCGGTCGAGGACCCCTGGTCGACGCCGCTGCCGAACAACCGTCCGGCCGACGCCCGCCCCGTCGGATCGACCCCGGCCTCGCGCCAGGGCACGACCCCGAACGTCAGCCAGGCCCCGGTGCCCGAGTCGAAGGCTCCCGCCACCCCGGCGACCCCGACTCCGAAGCCGGCCGTCGACCCGACCACGGACTCCAACGCGAAGCACTGAGCTGACTGTTCAGCACAGCGCCATCCAAGACTGAGGCGGACCACCTCTCCGGTGGTCCGCCTCAGTCGTTTCCGCTGCTCAGTCGTTTCCGCTGCACAGTCTCTGCTGCTCAATCGTCCCCGCAGGTCAGTCGTCTCTGCATCTCAGGTTCCCCTGAGTGCGCAGTCGTCTCTGCAGCTCAGCCCTCCGGCTCGGCCACCCGTCGTTCGGCCGCATCCGCCCGGCTGAAGCCGTCGGCGTAGATCGCCCCGGGGTTGAGGATGTTGTCGGGGTCGAGCGCGCGCTTGATCGTGTGGTTGAGCTCCATGACGTCGGCGCCGAGGTACTCCGGCAGCCACGGCTTCTTCAGCCGACCGACCCCGTGCTCGCCGGTGATCGTGCCGCCGAGCGAGGTCGCGAGATCCATGACCTCGCCGTAGGCGATGTCCGCCCGCTCCCGCTGGGCCTGATCGGTCGGGTCGACGACGAGCAGCGGGTGCGTGTTCCCGTCCCCGGCGTGCGCGATGACGGAGATGAGGACGTCGCGCTCGGCGGCGATCCGCTCGATCCCGGTGACGAGGTCGCCGAGGCGGGGCAGCGGCACCCCGACATCCTCGAGCAGGAGGGTGCCCTTCTTCTCCACGGCGGGGATCGCCATCCGCCGCGCGGTGACGAAGGCCTCCCCCTCCTCGGCGTCATCGGTGGCATAGCATTCGGTCGCCCCGTTCTTCTCGCACAGCTGCTCGACGACGGCGATCTGACCGGCGGCGTACTCGCCGGGCTCGTCGGACTGGATGACGAGCATGCCCTCGGCCTCCCGGTCGAGGCCCATCTTCAGCTCGTCCTCGACGGCGTTGATCGAGGCGCGGTCCATGAACTCGAGCATCGACAGGCGCATCTGCGCGCAGATGTCGAGGACGGTCTGGGTCGCACCCTCGAGCGTCGGGAAGGTCGCCACGAGGGTCGTCGGAGGCAGTTGGGCGGGCACGAGCCGCAGGGTCACCTCGGTGATGATGCCGAGGGTTCCCTCGCTGCCGACGAAGAGCTTGAGCAGGGAGAGTCCCGCGACGTCCTTGATCCGCGGACCGCCGAGCTCGATCGCCCGGCCGTCGGCGAGGACGACGGTCATGCCGAGGACGTAGTCCGTCGTCACTCCGTACTTCACGCAGCACAGTCCGCCGGCGTTCGTCGCGACGTTGCCGCCGATCGAGCAGAACTCGTACGACGAGGGATCCGGCGGGTACCACAGACCGTGTTCGGCAGCGGCGGCTTTGACCTCGGCGTTGAAGGCACCGGGCTGGACGACGGCCATGCGGGTCGCGGGGTCGACGTCGATCTCGCGCATCCGGTCGAGGCAGACGATGATTCCGCCCTCGACAGCGGAGCTGCCGCCCGAGAGCCCCGAACCGGCCCCGCGGGGGACGACGGGGATCTTCGCGGCGGCCGCGACGCGCATCGCGGCCTGGACATCGGCGGTCGAGGTCGCGCGGACGATCGCCAGCGGCATCCCGGCACCGGGGTCGTTCGCCCGATCCCAGCGATAGGCGTCCATCGAGTCCGGATCGGTGACGAGGGCGTCGGCGGGCAGCGCGTCCCGCAGGGCAGTGAGGACATCGGCCGTCATAGTTCTCCTCGGGTCAGGGCGCACCGGCGCCGCGATGCGCCGGTCTCCTCCACACGGTCGGGTGTGTCGTGGGTCTCACTCTACGCGGTCGGCAAGCCCTCCTGTGCACCGGGTCGGCACTTCGCCGTCGGCGATGCTCAGAGCACCTCGCGTCGACCCGCGGGTCCCCCGGGCGTGAAGCGTCCGGCGAGGCGGGCGGCGAGGAGGCCGGCGACCGTGAACGCGAGTGTTGCGGCGAGCACGAGCAGCAGGGGTCCGACCCATCCGCCGGTCGTCGTCGCCAGCCAGCCGGCGAACGGCGGGGCGAGGGTCGCTGCGAGGTAGCCCCCGCCCTGCACGCGCGCCGAGGCGGACGCGGTCTGTGCGTCGCTGCCCGCGGTACGCGCGATGATCGAGAAGATCGCGGTGAAACCGCCGCCCTGCGCGATGCCGCCGGTGATCGCCCAGAGCGCGTACTGATCCGGGGCGAGGAGGAGGCCGACGGGCAGGGACAGCCAGAGGACGGCGACGATCGCCACGGGCACCCACGGGCGGGCCCGTCCGGCGAGCAGCGGCACGCCGAAGGCGCCGAGGATCGCGGCGACCTGGAAGAGCGAGGCCGTGCTGCCGGCCGCACCGGCGGCGAGTCCCTCGGTGTCGGCGAGCAGCGACGGCAGCCACGTCGTCGTCGTGTAGTAGGAGATCGACTGGCCGCTGAAGGTGATGACGAGGAGGGCGACGATCGCCCGGAACTGCGGCGGCGCCTCCCGCCACGGCCGCTTCCCCGGCTCCGGCGGGCGCTTCAGCTCGACGTCGACCTCGACATCGAACCCAGCGTCGAACTCGGCCTCGGCACGTCTGCGCCGGCGGAGGACGAGCAGCCAGAATCCGAGGCCCGCGAGCGCGAGGATCCCCCACAGCCCGATCGCCCAGCGCCAGCCGACGAGGGCGGCCAGCGGACCGGTGCCGATGAGCGTGACCATCGAGCCGATGTTCATCGTCGCCGAATAGAGGCCGGTGACCATGGAGACCTGGTTCCACGGCACCTCGCGGCGGATGATGACGGGCACGACGATGTTGCCGAGTGTGATCGCGAGCCCGATGATCGCCGTGCCCGTGAGCACGAGCCACGTCGGCCCGACCGAGCGCAGCACGGTGCCGGCGAGCACCCCGGTGAGACACGCAAGCACGGTGGCTTCGGCGCCGAGGCGGCGGATCGTCTTCGTCGCCAGCGGCGTGGCGAGGGCGAAGAGGAGGACAGGCAGACCGGTGAGGAGACCGGCACCGGCTGCGCTCAGACCGGTGTCGGCGCGGATGTCGCCGAGCACCGCGGTCGGCGCGATGATCGGAGTGCGCAGATTGAGGGCGAGGAGGACGATGCCCGCGACGATCCACGGCACCATCCCCGTCACCGGCAGGCGGCCGGGCGTGCTCACATCCTCTCGGGCACGCGGATGCCGAGCACGCCGAGTCCGGCCTCGAGGACCTTAAGCACCGTCGCGCTCAGGCGCAGACGCGAGTTCCTCAGCTCAGGCGTGTCGGCGACGAGGACGGGGCACTGCTCGTAGAACGCGGTGAAGGACTGCGCGAGGTCGAAGAGGTACGCGGCCATCCGGTGAGGCACGGACCCGGCGGCCACCTCGGCGACGACATCGGGGAACCCGAGGATCGCGAGCGCGAGATCGCGTTCGGCCGGCTCACCGAGGACGATCGGCGCGGTCGCGAACGCGCGAGCCCCGTCCTCCGCGTCAGCCCGGCGGAGGATCGAGCGGATCCGCGCCCCGGCGTACTGGAGGTAGGGGGCGGTGTTGCCGATCGGGGCGAGCATGCGGTCGAGATCGAAGGTGTACGAGGTGTCGTGGGCGACGGAGAGGTCGGCGTACTTGACCGCGCCGATGCCGACGATCGCGGCGACCTCGTCCTCCTCACCGGGGGCGAAGTCGGCACTCGAGTCCTCGAGGGTGACCTTGGCCCGGGCCACGGCCTCCTCGAGGAGGGCGGCCAGGCGCAGCGGGGCGCCGGAGCGGGTGCGCAGGATTTTCCCGTCGGATCCGAGGACGTTGCCGATCTTCACGTGCTCGAAGGTCGTGCCCTCGGGAATCCAGCCGGCGGCGCGGGCGGTCGCGAAGACCATCTCGAAGTGGAGGGCCTGCGGGGCGCCGACGACGTAGAGGACCCGGTCGGCGTGCAGGTCACGGGCGCGGCGGCGGACCGCGGCGAGGTCGGTCGTCGCATAGCCGTAGCCGCCGTCGGACTTGCGGATGATGAGCGGCAGGGGTTCGCCGTCGCGGCCCTTGTAGCCGTCCGGGAACACGCAGAGGGCCCCGTCGCTGATCCACGCGAGCCCTTTCGCCTCGAGTTCGTCGCAGACATCGGCGAGCTCGTCGTTGTACGTGCTCTCCCCCGCGAGGTCGGAATCGCGCAGCGTGACGTCGAGGAGGGAGTAGATGCTGTTGAAGTAGGTCTTCGAGTACCCGACGAGGGTGTCCCACAGTGCCAGCGTGTCGGCATCCCCGCCCTGGAGGGCGACGACGCGGGCCCGGGCGCGGGTCGCGAAGTCCTCGTCGCCGTCGAACTTCACACGCGCGGCCTGGTAGAAGGAGTTCGGGTCGGAGGCGATCTCGGCTTCCGTCGTCTCGCCGATCCCGACGTCGAGAAGGTGTTCGATGAGCATGCCGAACGGGGTGCCCCAGTCGCCGATGTGGTTCTGGCGGATGACCGTGTCCCCGAGATATTCGTGGGTGCGGGCGAGCGCATCGCCGACGACGGTCGTGCGCAGGTGGCCGACGTGCATCTCCTTCGCGACGTTCGGCGCCGAGTAGTCGATGACAACCGTCTGCGGCGTCGCCTGGGCGTCGACGGCGGTGGCGTCCCCGGTCTCGAGCGCGGTGGCGAGGAACTCCGGCAGGAACGTGAGGTTGATGAACCCGGGCCCGGAGATCTCCGGGGGTGCGCAGACGCCGTCGAGGTCGAGGTTCTCGACGATCGTGGCGGCGATGTCGCGGGGCTTCGACGTCAGCTCCTTCGCCAGCGGCAGCGCGACGTTGGCCTGGAAGTCGGCGAACTGCGAGCTCCTGATGACAGGGTCGCGATCGGAGAAGTCCTCCCCGAAGGCGGCGGTGAGGGCCGCGGCGAACCGGTCGTTGAGAAGTGAAGTGAGCGTCGGCATGCCTCCCATTCTATTCGCGCGGTGCCAATGGGGTTTCCTCAGGTCAGGGACTGGATTCACGGTTGTAATGTGGATCACGTGACTTATCTCCGCTACCCCCATGTCAGTGGCGATCTCATCGCCTTCACCGCCGACGACGACGTCTGGCTCGTCCCCGTCGAGGGAGGCCGCGCATGGCGTCTGACCTCGGATCATGCTCCCGTGCGCAGTCCCAGGATCTCCCCGGACGGGACCCATGTCGCGTTCGTGTCGTTCCGCGACGGCCATCCTGAGCTCATGCTCGCCGAGGTGGCCACCGGCGCCCTGCGCCGGCTCACCTGGTTGGGAGGCTCGGTGACGACGATGCTCGGCTGGGCCGACGACGAGCACATCCTCATCGGGTCGAACGCCGGTGAGGCCGAGGTCCGCAACCATGTCATCAAGTCCGTCAGCCTGACCGGTGACGTCGAGCGCCTGACGTGGGGTCGGGCCTCGGGCTTCGCCCGGCACCACACCGGGGTGAGTGCGCTGTCGACGCCGTTCAGCCGGCCGCCCGCCCACTGGAAGCGCTACCGCGGCGGCACCGCGCCGCGGCTGTGGCTCGATCGGACCGCCGACGACACAGGTGCCGGGGCGCAGTGGGAGCGGCTGCTCCGCGACGAGGAGGCCTCCCTGACCGATCCCCTGTGGATCGGCGATTCCCTCGTCGTCACCTCGGATCGGGCGGCGACGTTCCCCGACAACGCAGGCGAGCAGGCGAACCTGTGGATCTGGGACGGACTGGCGACGCGGACTCCCGGCAGCCTCGGCGAGCCCCGTCGGCTCACCCACCAGACCGAGGCCGAGGGCTATGTCCGGGACGCCACGAGCGACGGGACGCGGATCGTGTGGCACTCACGCGGGCAGATCAAGGTCCTCGACAGCCTCGATTCGGACGTTCGCACCCTCGACGTCGTCCTGCCGGGAACGCAGGTGCAGCCGCTCACACTCGATCCCAGCGCCGGAATCGGCGCCATCGCCCCTGATCACGGGGGCAACGCCGCGGTGGTCGAATGGCGGGGCAAGGCCTTCCACCTCGCCCATCGCGAAGGTCCGGCCAGGGCGCTCGCGGCGGACTCCTCGGTGCGGGTGCGCCTGCCCGTCGTCCTCGGCACCACCGGGCAGGCCGCGTACGTCACCGACGCCGAGGGCGAGGACGCGATCGAGATCCGCGACCTCGCTGGCGAGAAGGAGCCGCGGCGGATCGGGGCGGGAGCGCTCGGCCGGGTGCTGTCGCTGGCCGCCGATCCCGCGGGCAAGGTGCTCGCGACGATCTCCCACGACGGGACCGTGCGCCTCATCGAGGTCTCCGGGGGCCGGACGCACGTCGTTGGGCACTCCGGGTTCGGGGAGGCGACGTCCCCGCGCTTCTCCCCCGACGGGAGGTACCTCGTGTGGGCGCAGCCGACGCAGGGCGAGGAGCAGCTCAACCGCCTGATGATCGCCGAGGTGAAGGCCGGGCGGGAGGGCGCGCCCCTGACGACGGGGAAGTACAACGACCACTCCCCGGCGTTCACGCGGGACGGGAAGTACGTCGTCTTCCTCTCCGACCGGACGTTCGATCCCGCATACAACCAGCATTCCTTCGACCTCTCCTTCAACGGGGTGACGAGGCCGTGGCTGCTCCCGCTGTCGGCGACCGACCCGGCGCCCTTCGGCCCGAGCACGAGCGGCTGGGCGATCAGCGACCTCACCGAGGACGACAAGAAGGCGAAGACCGAGCGGGACCAGGCGGTGACGACCGTCGATGTCGACCTCGAGGGCGCCGAGGAGCGGATCGTGCCGTTCCCCGTCTCCTCGGGTGTCTTCCGCGACCTCGAAGCCGCTGACGGCGGGGTCCTGTGGATGCGCGTCGGCGATGCCGAGGACGGGGAGATCGGGGACAAGCACTCCGGGGACACCGGGGAGAAGGCCGCCGAGGTCATCCAGTACTTCGACTTCGCCAAGCGCAAGCTCACCACCGTCGTCGACAAGGCCGATGACTACAGCGTGTCCGGCAACGGCAAGCTCATCGTCGTCCGCTCCGGCGACGACGTCACGGTGCGCCCGGCGAATCGGAAGGTCGAAGCCGATGACGACGAGAACGTCGCCGTCGACCTCGGGCGGCTGCGGTTCGAGCTCGACCGACGGGCCGAGTGGCTGCAGATGTTCGAGGAGAACGCCCGGATCATGCGCGACCACTACTGGCGCTCCGACATGAACGGCGTCGACTGGGAGGGCGTGACCCTGCGGTGGCGCGGGGTCGCGGCGAAGGCGCTCACTCACGACGACCTCGTCGACATCCTCTGGGAGACCGTCGGTGAGCTCAACACGTCCCACGCCTATGTCACCCCGCCGGCGCCGCTCGGCGATGAGACGAAGAGGCTCGGCTTCCTCGGCGCGGATCTCACGCGCACGGACAAGGGCTGGGAGATCGCGCGCATCCTCCCCGGTGAGACGAGCGAACCGGCGGCGCGATCGCCGCTGCGCCAGGCCGGGGTCGGGGCAGCACCCGGAGATGTCATCGTCGCGGTGGACGGTCAGAGCGTCGACCCCGACCTCGGGCCGGCCCCCCTGCTCGTCGGGGCGGCGGACACGATCGTCGAGCTCACCCTGCGCCGCGGGCGCAGGGAGCGCACGGTCGCCGTCGTGCCGATCGGCAGCGAGGAGAAGCTGCGCTACCAGGACTGGGTGCGCTCGCGGCGGGAGTACGTGGCGGAGAAGTCCGGGGGCCGCGTCGGCTATGTCCACATCCCCGACATGATGGCCGGCGGGTGGGCGCAGCTCCACCGCGACATCCGGCAGGCGATGGCCGCCGAGGGCGTCGTCGCCGATGTCCGGTTCAATCGGGGCGGGCACACGAGCGCGCTCGTCGCCGAGCGCTTCGCCGACCGCGTCATCGCGTGGGGTGCGGTGCGCAGCTACGACGAGATGACCCCGGATCCGGAGAACACCCGACGCGGTCCCGTCGTGTTCCTCGCCAACGAGTTCTCCGGCTCCGACGGCGACATCATCAACGCCCGCGTGCAGGCCAAGGGCATCGGCCCGGTCATCGGCGTGCGCACGTGGGGTGGGGTCGTCGGCATCGACGGCCGCTACGACCTCGTCGACGGCACCGGGATCACCCAGCCGCGGTACGCGTTCTGGCTCGAGGGCAAGGGCTGGGACGTCGAGAACTACGGCGTCGACCCGGACATCGAGGTCGAGCACGATCCCGCGCAGCTGTTCGGAGACGATGATCCGCAGCTCTATCGGGGCATCGCCGAGGTGCTCGCCGCCCTCGACGAGACGCCGGCCGTCACCGCCCCCGACCTCCCCGCTCCGCGCGTGCGCAGCCCCCGCACACCCGGCGGGGACGCCTCGGGTGCCGCACCCGGCGGGGAGGCGTAGGCCGCGCACCGGCTTCCGGACGCAGAGTGTCGATTCCGCGGCGTCGGATCGACACTCTGCGTCCGGAAGCTTCCGCCTCAGGCGGGAACCTCAGTCTCAGGCGGGAACCTCGGGCTGCGCGTCGCGTGCGGCCGGCACCGAGGCGGCGGGGGCGAGCGCCCAGAGTGCGAAGGCGAGCAGGACGAAGCCGGGAATGACGCCGGCGAGCACGGGAATGAATGCCGGGGCGGAGGCGAAGAAGGCGATGAATCCGGCGACGCCGAGCAGCGTGACGACGGTGGCGAGGACGTGGAAGCGGCCGAGCCTGAAGACGTACCCGAGTGCGTAGAAGTGCGTGCCGACGACGACGGCCACCCACGCGACGCCGAGCTCCGGGTAGCCGAGACCCGAGAGCAGCTTCGCGCCGCCGAAGAGTGCGAGCACTTCGACGGCGACGATGATCCAGTAGCTGCGGGAGAACGGGGTCGCGCCCTCGGGTCGGGGCTGTCCCCGGCGGCGACTGAGGCTGCGGAAGGCGAGGAACAGGATTCCCGCGAACGCCGCGATGCCGAGGACGATGACGAAGATCCGGCCGAAGGTCGAGAACCCGGCGCTGTTGACGATGAGGAAGACGAGGCCGAAGACGCCGGCGATGAGCGACCCGATCTCCGCGCCGTCGGCCGGTCGCGGCGTCGAGGCCGCCCCGGACGGGGGTTCGGGGGACTGTGGGGCCTCGGTCATGGTCGGCTCCTGAGCGAGCGGCTGTCTGCGGGGAATCGGTAGAGGAGATAGAGGTACCCGTCGTCGGTGGCGAGCACCGATGCGAGGTCGAGGGGAACCGGAGGATCGAAGGTCGGCCCGTGGACGATGCGGGTGCCTGTCCCGCCGACGATCTCAGGGGAACGAGTGAGGCAGAGTTCGTCGACGCACCCGGCGCGGACGAGTTCGGCGAAGACGCTCGGGCCGCCCTCGCAGACGATCCGGTGGAAGCCGCGGTCACGCAGCTGAGCGAGGGCGAGGGCGAAGTCGACGGCATCGACTCCGGCGACGATCACCTCGGCGACCTCGGATGCCCTCTCCCGCGCCGCGAGCGGGGAGGACTCGCTCGTGAGGACGATCGTCCGGGCGTCAGCCGGGGCGTCGGTGAACAGCGGTGCCGTGAAGTCGAGGGCGAGTCTCTCGGAGACGACGGCGAGCGGCGCAGTCGCACTGCGGCCGGCCCGCAGCGCACGCCACTGCGGGTCGTCCTCGGCGGGTCCGTACTCCTCGGTGCGGGCGGTTCCGGCGCCGACGATGATGACATCGGCGAGAGCGCGGTTGAGAGCGAAGACCGCCCGGTCGGTGGCGTTGCCGAGACCGCCGGCCCGCCCGGACACGGTCGCGGCGCCGTCGACGGAGGCGACGAACACCGCCCGGACCCAGGACTGCCCAGGACCTGCCGGGGCCGCGTGGTCCTGCGGGAAGGCGAAGGCCTCGGGCAGACTCAGCTGCGCGGGGTCTCCGGGGAGGATCCGGCGCACCGTCGGAGTCTCGCTCACCACCGGGTTCTCCTGCCGGTCAGTTCGGCGCCGTGCCGACCCCGCCGCTGTGGTCGCCGCCCGCGCCCGGAGTGCTCGCAACCTGAGTTCCCGACTCCGTGGTCGAGCCGAGGACCGAGGCGGGGTTGTCAAGGAAGTCGGCGGTGGGCACGAAGAACAGGCAGCCGGTGAGCGCGGTCGAGAAGTCGAGGATCCGGTCGTGGGTGGCGTCGCCGTCGCCCAGGAACATCCGTTCGAGCATCGTCTCCGTGACCGTCGGATCGGCGGCGTACCCGATGAAGTAGGTGCCGAACTCGCCGGACTCGACGGAGCCGAACACCATGTTGTCGCGCACGATCTTGCGCTCGGTGCCATCGGGTTCGGTGATGGTGTTGAGCACGATGTGGGAGTCGGGGGCCTTGTCCTTGTCGGGGAACTCCATGTCGGAGAGCTTGTGGCGGCCGAAGGCGTCCTGCTGCTCCTCGACGGTGATCGAGTTCCACTTCGGCAGATCGTGGATGTACTTCTGGACGATGACGTAGCTGCTGCCGGTGAAGTCCGGGTCCTCGTCGCCGACGAACACGGTGTCGACGGCGAGCTGGTCCTCGGGGTTGGCGGTGCCGTCGACGAAGCCGAGGATGTCGCGCTGGTCGAAGTAGCGGAACGCGTGGACCTCGTCGACGACATCGACATAGCCCTCGAGCTTGCTCATCAGCTGGCGGGTGAGTTCGAAGCTCATATCCGTCCGGTCCGAGCGGATGTGGAAGAGAAGGTCGCCGGGGGTCGACGGGGCGACGTGTTTGCCGCCCTTGAGCTCCTTGAAGGGATGGAGCTTCGCGGGGCGCTTCTGCGGGAAGAGACGATCCCAGAGGTCGGAGCCGATGCCGGTCACGCAGCTGAGGCCGGCCGCTTTGACGCGGAAGCCGACCGCGCGGATGACGCCGCCGATCTCGCCGAAGAAGTCGCGCACATGGTCCTCGGCACCGGGCTTGACGGTGACGACGAGGAAGACGCCCGACTGCGACGGCGGCTCGAGGACGTGCTGCGGGTTCGTGCTGTCCGGAGGGTTTCCATACTGCGTTGTCACTGAATCGTCTCCTCTTCCGCGAGCCCCGACAGTGCGAGGTCGGACGACAATCGTCCTTGGTCGGTCAGTATACGCGGCGAAAGCCGCCGTGAGGTGGACTCAGGCCGACGAATCCGCACCCCCTCGCCGGCCCGGCCCGTACCCCTCGCGCGCCGGTGTTCTCCCAGGTCGGAGCGTCGGTGACGAGAAGCGGCCGGGTGGCGCCGAGAGCTAGACTGGGTGGCTGAGCGACGATGGAAGGTGAGGGAGCACGATGGCGACGGAGCACAGTGTCCGAGTCCGGCGGATCTATGACGAGCCGAGCCCCGCTGACGGGGCGCGCATCCTCGTCGATCGCCTGTGGCCGCGCGGAGTGAGCAAGGAGCGAGCAGATCTCACCGAGTGGCTGAGGGACGTGGCCCCCTCGACGAGCCTGCGGAAGTGGTACTCCCACGACCCCGCGAAGTTCGCGGAGTTCTCCCGCCGCTACCGTGCGGAGCTCGACGATGACGACCACGCCGAGGCGTTCGCGGCGCTGCGCGAGTATGCGGAGAAGGGAACCGTCACCCTCCTCACCGCATCGAAGCACGCCGAGATCAGCGAGGCCGCCGTCCTCGACCACGTCCTCGAGCACTCAGGCGAGGAGGGGTAGGCGGCCGCTCCGCGCTCGGGTTCACTGCGCTCCAACCCCACACCGGCAGCGTTGGGTCAGAACGCGACGCCCCAGACGATGACGGCAACGATGATGATGAGCGCGATGAGCGTCCAGATGCTGCCGAAGTTGAGCGTCCAGCCGACGCCGAATCTCTTCGGGACGAGGAAGCCGGGATCCCGCGGACAGAAATAGAGGAGGCCGAGCTTCCAGTTCGCGTCGTTCTCCCGCATCGCCTGCTTCTCACCTGCGCTCAGCGAACTCATCGCGTCTCACCTCTCGCTCGACTCGTGCCGCCCCTTCTCACTGCGCGTCTCACCATTTGCCGACCGTCCTGCGAGGTCACAGCACTGATCGACCAACTCTGCCGACGCTGATGACGACATCCGCTGTCAGGGTACACTCGCCTCGGCGATGGGGAAATTTTATTGGACACCAATGTCCATAATGATCTACGCTCGAGCCATGGGCAGGAAGAAGACGTTCGACGAACAGGCGGTCATCGACGCCGCGATCGCCGTGTTCAGCGAGCACGGGTACGCGGGAACGGACGTCGGACTCGTGTGCGAGCGCGCCGGGATCGGCCGGTCGAGCTTCTACAACACATTCGAGAGCCTCGACGCCGTCTTCCTCCGCGCGCTCAGCGACTACACGGCCACGGGCATCCCACTGCGTGAGCACCTGGGCACGAGCACACTGCCGGCTCCGGTGCTCGTCTTCGAGCGCCTCGGCGGGGCTCTGGCGCAGCAGTGCGCGGATGAGAAGCGCACCGGATGCCTCTCAGCGAACACCGCCGCCGAACTCGGCCGGGAGGTCGACGCCGTGTGCACGATCCTCGACCCCGACCGCACCGCGTGGCTTGCGACCTATCGCGCGCTTCTCGACCGCGGTCAGACCGAGGGGCACATCCGCCCGGACCTCGATGCCGCCGTCACCGCCGAGCTCATCCACAGCGTGCTCGCCGGCCTTCGCATCGCCGCCCGCGTCATGCCCGCCGACAACGTCCAGGCCCAGGCCAGGACCTTCGTCGAAAGCCTCTGCACCCCGGACGGGGTGACCACCCTGGCCGCGGAGACTCCGGTGATTCCGGAGACTCCGGTGACTCCGGCGCCTCTGCCCTCGTCCACCTGACCGCACCGACACCGGCGGCGTGCCCGCGCTGCGCGACGTGCCCCGCCCCTACTGCCGACTGAACGAGGCTCGACTGACTGCCGGTCGCGCTACTGCCGCACGACGCTCCACTGACCGCCGGACGCTCCCCGCACGACGCCCCGCACGACGCTCCGCCGACCGAAAGCAGGACAGCATGACCACCCCCGACCGCGCCTCGGCTGATGCCGCCCCCGGCTCTGCCCAGACCCCTGGCCACGCCACCGCGCCCGCTGCCCCCGAACCGAGACCGCGCGTTCCCGGCCAGGTCTACCTGCTCGCCGCAGTGATCTTCTGCCTCGGCACCTCGGAGTTCATGATCGCGGGCATCCTCGAGCCGATCAGCGGCGACCTCGCCATCTCGATCCCACAGGCCGGCCTCCTCATCACAGGATTCGCCATCGGCATGATCGTCGGGGCGCCCGCCATGGCCCTGCTCACCCTCAAACTTCCGCGCCGGGCGACGATGATCATCACGATCGTCGCCTTCTCAGCGCTCCACATCCTCGGCGCTCTTGCCCCCGACTACACCGTTCTCATGGTCAGCCGCGTCCTCTCCGCGATCGCGTGCGGTGGATTCTGGGCGGTTGCCGCCGTGCACACGACGCGGATCGCGCCTCCCGCCGTGCACGGCCGGGCGCTCGCGAGCCTCGTCGGCGGACTCACCGTGGCGAACCTCGTCGGCGTGCCGATGGGCACGTGGATCGGCACGCAGTTCGGCTGGCGCGCGACCTTCTGGGCCGTCGCCGTCGTCACCGCGCTCGCCGCGATCCTCATCGCCATCGCCACCCGCCCGCGAGCGACACCGAACGACGCGCGCGGAGCCGCAGCCGGAGCCCACGACCCTGCGACCGGCGCCCACGACCCTGCGACCGTCGAGGACCATCGCGCCGACATTCACCTCCCGACTCTCATCCGCGCCGAGCTCGTCGCCTTCCGGGGCCCGCGGATCTGGCTCGCACTCGGCACGACAGCGCTCTTCCAGGCGTCCGTGTTCGCCGCCTTCTCGTACTTCTCCCCGCTCCTCACCCAGGTCGCCGGACTCTCGCACGACCTCGTGCCCGGTGTGCTCGCCGCCTTCGGCGTCGGCGCGTTCATCGGGGTCGTCATCGGCGGCCGCCTCGCCGACCGCACCGTCTTCGGCAACATCGTCGGCAGCCTCACCGCACTCGCGATCAGCCTGTTCGCGCTGTGGCTCGTCGCCGACGTGGGCTGGGCGGCGATCGTGGCGATGGTCCTCGTCGGGGCGAGCGGCTTCTCGATCGCCGGCGCCCTCAACGCCCGAGTGTTCCAGATCGCGACCGAGGCGCCGACCCTCGCGGCCAGCGTCAACACCTCAGCGTTCAATGTCGGCAATGCGCTCGGGCCCGCTGCCGGCGCGGCGGTCATCGCCCTCGGCTGGGGATTCCGGGCGCCGGTCATCGTCGCGATCCTCCTCGCCCTCACCGCGCTCCTCGTCGCCGGCATCGCGATCCGCTTCGAACGGCGCTGGCGTGCGCGTGATCAGCAGTCCCTCGCCGAGGTGACCGTCCCCATGTCATCGACTGCGGAGACTGCATCCGGTGAGGGTGCGGTTTCCGGGGAGGCGTCCGGTGAGGTTGCGTGTTCTGGGGCAACGTCCGGTGAGGTTGCCGGCGCCGAGCCTGCGCAACCCGGGATCGCGCCCGGTGGGACTCCACGTCCGGAAGCGGAGACTGCTGAATCTGCGTGCGCCGGAGCTGGAACCGCTGAGGCTGGATGCTCGGCGAGGGGCGGCATCGACGAGGCGAGGTGAGCCGTCTCGCGGGTCTCCTTTCCCTGTCCTCACCCTTGATCGGCCGGTCACGGTCGCAGCCTTGGCCCCTTTCTGCATGGCATCCGCTCTGAGAACGTGTGAAAGCCCGTGGTGAGAGCGTGCATCGATACCGGCGTTCGTCCACGAACTCCGAGTCACATCCCTGCCGCGATTCGAATCAGTGCACTCTCGTGTCAGTGCCGAATGCCATCATTGAAGGACAAAGAGAAGAGCTGACGGAAGCGAGACTGAAAACACTTCTAATGAATTTCGAATCAACTGTTGACTTCATCTCTCCTAATTGTTTACTATTGATGTACTAGTTTGTTCCATTGATTCGTGGCACCACTCTTCCCCGACACTGTTGTCTGAGGCAGGTGAAACACAATGCGCGGCACCACTGCTCCTTCGAGCAGTCATGATGATCCGATCCCCGTCGATGTCCCCGACATCGACGCACACCCACCTGCGCGCGCCGCTGGATCACCCGATTCTCTCGCTGAATCCCCCGTCTCCCAGTTTCCGGGCAACGGCTCCGTATCTTCGGGCAACGACTCCGTGTCTTCGGGCAGTGGCGCCGTGTCCTCGGGCACCTCCCGTTACACATTGCGCGTCGGATCGAGCATCACGGATTTCGCCCAGGCATCGGCAGCAGTCGATCGTGCTCAGATGACGGTCTTCGAGCTCACCGCCGGAATCATCCTCGGTGAGGCCGCTGCCGACCTCGACCTTCCCGCGCCAGGCGACGGCGAACCATACAGGTTCGCGTCACTCTCGGAATCAGTCCTGCGCGCCACCACTGGCGCGACGAGGGACAATGCCATCGGTGGTGACAGTGACGACGCCCCCGGGACTGACGCTGGCATCCCCGGGACTGACGCTGCCGCCCCCGGAGTCGACTCCAGCGCAGCTGACTCGAACGCCGGTGGCGAAGCGGAAGACCACGACGGAGACCGCGACCGAGACGAGGCCCCGGCACTGCCCGAGTTCCTCCACTTCTCGCTCGACACGACCTTCGCGGCGTGGGTGCACGACCATGTGCGCAGCGAACACGTCGCCGAGACATCGACGATCCTCGGCACGACCACGGCTCGCTCATATCGGCACTTCACCCAGTCGATGACCCTGATCTTCGGGCTCCCGCGATTCACCGCTCGTGCCCTCGACGGCCAATTCACCCACGCTCAGGTCGTCGCCGTCGCCGACCTCTGCCAGACCGTGGCCTTCAGGCATCTGCCAGAGCTCGACGACCATCTCGCGACCCGTCGAGCCGACATCACCTCCGACACCCTGCGCGCATCACTGCGCAAGAAGATCAATCTGCTGCAGACCCCGGCCGACCGTGCCGAGGTAGCTGCCGAACGGCGCCGCGTCAGCGTCGAGACGTTCTCCGACGGTTCTGCCTGCCTCATGGTGAACGGACCCGCGGACGAGATCCATGCCTGCTTCGCACGCGTCCAGGCGATGGCGAGGGCGATCCATGCCGGACAGACGAACACGTTCGGGCTTCCTTCGCGGATCGAGATCATCGATGAGCGTGACATCAACGCCCTCATGTGCGACATCCTGCTCCGCCCCCAGCCGAAGCTTCGCATCCGGGTTCGGGAGATCGACCCGGTGACGGGGATCGAAAGCGAACGGTCGGCCTCGATGCTCGATGACACCGGAGAACCGCTGTTCTCCGCCGATGAGCGCAGCATCTCCGGCCTGACGGATCTCCTCGATCCCCCAGCGGCCCCAGATCGGAACACGAGCGCTGAACCGACCGCCACAGGCAATGGACCCACGATCGCCGATCCGCGCACCGGCGGCGACCACCGTCCGCCCGCCGACCCGAGCGCGCCTGCCGATCCGCGCACCACCCCAGGTCCGAACACGAGCACCGGTGCACCCGAGGCCACAGCTGCGCCTTGGAGCCCAGGCTCGGCCTTCTTTCCCGGTCCGCCGCCCCATCCCGTGCCACGGGAGTATTTCATCGACGTCTCAATGCCGACGGGTCCGCACTGGATCCGCAATCAGGCAGGACTCGTCGTCACGCTTCCGCTCATGTCGCTCCTCGGCGACTCGAACCTGCCCGGCGTTCTGCCCGACGGCTCTCCGATCCCCGCGGAGACGGCACGACGCATCGCCGCCGGCTCGCCCACGCTCACGCGCATCCTCACCGACCCGGCCACGGGCACTCCGATCAACGCCCAGGCGAAGACCTATGCGATTCCCCAGCAGGTGAGAAGAACACTCATCTCCCAATGGACGGTGTGCACTGTGCCGGGCTGTCGGAGAACAGCGGAGAAGTCTGAGATCGACCATGTCGACCCCTACAACCATGACGACCCGAGCCACGGCGGACTGACGCGGTTCGGCAACCTCCATCCCCTGTGCAAGAAGGACCACGCGCTCAAGACTGCCCGGCGATATTCGGTGCGCATGGCGGACCGGGGGTCGGCGACCCCGGCCATCGACTACCAATTCGGTCACGGCCTCATGACCACGGTGACAGCACCCGACCAGCCGATCAATGCGGCACAGGCGATCGAACTCTACGAGCTCCTCCAGGAGAAGCCGCTGCGACGAGCCGTGCCGGACCATGAGGTGCCCGACGAATCCGCAATCGTCGAGGTCATGCCCACCGAAGAGCAGATCGCCGAGTGGGAGGCCGAACGACGTCGAGTCGCGGACGAGGCCGCTCGGCAGAAAGCGATGAAGGACGCCATCGCCCGCTCCGAAGCCGCCCGGCGCAGACGCCGGCTCTGGCTGGCCCTCCATTGGAATGAGATCGACTGGAACGAGATCGACCACCGGAAGAGCCTCCCGCCGGGATCCGATCTGCTCACGACGCAGGCACTGCCACCAGGCCCCAGCGGCCGCAGACCCCGCCGCACCGAACCCGATCCCGAACAGCTGGCGGCCGAGCGGAGATGGCGTACCAGATCGTCGACGCCGTGCGCGTACTTCGACACGAGGATCGCCGAGGCGGTAGCCGAGCACTTCCCGGGCAATGAGACGTTCACCGATGACGGCGCCATCGGCCCCGACGACCCACTCGAATACCCTCAGAACTTCGGTGCAGGCTCGGATGAGAGGATCTGGGACCACGACCCCGCATCCGATCCGCCCCCGTTCTGACCGGGACCGAAGCTCAGTGGGCCGTGCCGGGACTCTGCCGGGAGGAGCGTCGCACCGTCATCAGAGCGACTCGGAGCTCTCCGGGAACTCCGCTCCCGGGGCGGGCTCCCACAGTTCGATCCGGTTGCCTTCGGGATCGGTCACCCACCCGAAGCGTCCGATCCCCTCCATCTCCTGGATCTCATCGATGACGTCCGCTTCGGCGGCCTGCAGCTGCTCGAGCATCGCGTCGAGATCGTCCACGCGGAAGTTGAGCATCGTCTGCTGTCGGTCGACACCGTCGGGCCGTGACCCGAAGTAGTCGGTCTCGTCCTCGAACGCCGCGACCACCGTCGGTCCCGCCGCCTGACGCCACACCCCGTCCGTCATGTCGATGCCGAGCATGTCCTGATACCACGCGGAAACCGCCTCGGGGTCACGGGTACGCATGAAGTATCCGCCGATTCCGTTCACTCTCTCCATGCCAGCCACCTTACGATCGGGCTCCGCCCACGGGAACCCCCACTGCTCACCGAAACTCTCTGCACGCACCCGACCCCCACCTCGGCGCGTATCCCACCATTCGGGAATCTCAGGAATGGGGCCCGCACACGAAGCGTTCCGCTGACAGGTCTACGCTCGACAGTGACCACGACTTCCACATGCGAAAGGACATCCCCATGAGCAGATTCGCTGTCACCAACGCCAACACTGGTGAGCTGGAGGAGGAATTCCCCTCGGTTCCCGTCGAGGAGATTCCCGGTTACATCGACCGCGGTCATGACGCCTTCACCGCGTGGAAGGACACCCCGCTCATCGAACGCTCGGCGATCCTCCGCCGGTTCGCCGACCTCGTCGACGCCAACGCCGACGAGATGACCGACATCATCGGTCGGGAGATGGGCAAGCCGAAGCAGCAGGGCCTCGCCGAGGTCGACAAGGTCGCCCGCACAGCCCGCTGGTTCGCCGACCACGCCCACATGTACCTCAATCCGACCGAGCTGCCGTCTGCCGGAGCCGCCCGCAGCTACGTCCGCCACGACCCTCTCGGCGTGCTGCTCGGCATCATGCCGTGGAACTTCCCGTACAACCAGATCGCCCGCTTCGTCATCCCCAACCTCGTCGTCGGGAACGCGATCATCATGAAGCAGGCCTCGATCTGTCCGAAGTCCTCCCAGTACTTCGCCGACCTCCTCGTCGAGGCGGGCCTTCCGGTCGGCGTGTATCAGAACATCTACCTCGACAGCTCCCACGCCGAGGAGGTGCTCAAGGATCCGCGGGTCAAGGGCTTCTCGCTCACCGGGTCCGAGGCCGCCGGTGCCTCCGTCGCGGGAATCGCGGCGAAATACCTCAAGCGCTCGGTCCTCGAGCTCGGCGGCAATGATCCGCTCGTCGTCCTCGACTCGACCGACGTGCCGGCGCTGGCGAAGAAGGTCGTCGGCATCCGCCTGACGAACGCGGGCCAGGTGTGCACCTCGCCGAAGCGATTCATCGTCGTCGACGAGCTCTACGACGAATTCGTCGCCGAGGCGAAGAAGGCCGTCGAGGCGACGAAGGTCTCGACCTTCGACGATCCCGAGGTCGGGATGGGACCGCTGTCGTCGGAGAGCGCCCGCGATGAGATCGTCGAGCGGATCGCGAAGTCCGTCGAGGACGGCTCGACCCTGGTCACCGGGGGCCAGAAGCTCGACCGACCCGGCTGGTTCATGTCTCCGGCCCTGCTCACCGACATCGACCCGGACTCCGATCTCGGCTGCAACGAGCTCTTCGGACCGGCGGTGATGATCTACCGTGCGAAGGACGAAGAGGACGCGCTGCGCATCGCCAACCACTCCGACTACGGACTGATGAGCTCGGTGTGGACGGACGACCTCGAGAAGGGCGAGCGCTTCGCCGCCCGGATCAACGCCGGCATGAGCTTCGTCAACTCGCACATGGAATCCGGTCCGGAGTACCCGTTCGGCGGGATCAACCGCTCCGGCTACGGGCGCGAGAACGCCGAGTGGGCGCTGCGCTCATTCACCAACGAGCACCTCATCCGCGTCCACGCCTGACCCCGCGGCGAGTCCGACACTGCCGACCTCACCGGCCTGCGGTGGGGTCCGACGCCCGAGCGCCCACCGTCATGCGGACGGTGGGCGCTCGCACAGTGATCGGTGCCGGCGTCCGTGGGCGGGCCTGTCATCGGCGGCAATGTCAGCTGACAATGATGTTTGTCGCCATTCGGGGTGGACAGCCCCACCGGGCGGTGCCAGACTGAACATCCACCCAACGGGGCCCGACCCATCGCGCCACGGGGTATCGCCCCACTGTCGAGAAAGGTCTGCACATGTCCGAGAACACCAACGAATCCGGTTCCGTCACCGCTTCCGAAGCCGCCCGCATCATGGACGACCCCAACTCCACCGAGGAGCAGCGTTCGGTCGCCGCCAGTGTGCTGCGCCAGTCCGGCGGGCGCGACGGGGAGACGAGCGCCTGGGTCGCCTCCGAAGCCGGAGACCTCACCCGCGAGGGTGACTCCGAGGAGGTTCGCTCCGTCGCCGCCAGCGATCTGTCCCAGTCGGACAAGGAACGCGACGAGAACTCCTGACCCCTGACGGCACTGCCCCTCGCGGCACCGCCTCAGGCCGGTGGCGATCTCGCCACCGGCCTGTCGCATGCCCGGTGCTCCTCCCGCCGATGGCAAGATCGAATCCCGGCGGCATGAGGCGAACCGCCGACACCACCGCCGCGACACCACCGCCGTGACGGTGACGCAGCGAACATGACGAAAAGGACGCTGACATGGACGAACGCGACGTCGTTGCCGGGCACATCGCGGTTCGCGGCGCCCACGAGCACAACCTCCGCGACATCGACATCGACATCCCCCGCGACACCGTCGTCGCCTTCACCGGCATCTCCGGTTCGGGAAAGTCCTCGCTGGCCTTCGGCACGATCTACACGCACTCCCGGCAGCGCTACCTCGAATCCGTCGCCCCCTGCGCCCGGCGCCTCATCGACCAGGGTTCGCCACCGCGGGTCCGCCTCATCACGGGACTGCCGCCGGCCGTCGCCCTCCGGCAGCAGCAGTCCGGCAGCACCCGCTCGACCGTGGGCACCGTCTCCCGGGTCTCCAACGTCCTCCGCATGCTCTACTCGCGGTCCGGCACCTACCCCGAGGGCTACCGTCCCGCCGATCTCGCCGGCACGTTCCCCCGGGACGCCGCACCGCTGGACTCCGACAGCTTCTCCCCGAACACCGCAGTCGGCGCATGCCGGACCTGCTCGGGCATGGGGCGCCTCCTCCAGGTCGCTGACGACCTCCTCGTCGGCGATCCTCACCTGAGCATCGACGACGGCGCGATCGTCGCGTGGCCGGGGGCCTTCGGCGGGAAGAACAACCGGCGCGTCCTCCGCGACCTCGGCATCGACATCACCGTCCCGTTCGACTCCCTGCCCGCAGACACCCGGGAGTGGGTGCTCACGACCGACGACCAGCCCACCATCGTCGTCAAGGAGGGCTACAAGGGCACGTACATGAGCCCCAAGCGCTGGGTCGAGCACACGTTCGCCGACTCACCGTCGGCGAGGATGCGGGCGAAGGCCGCGTCCTTCATGACCGACAGGCTCTGCCCGACCTGCCACGGCAAGCGGCTCAATCCCGAAGCGCTCGCAGTGACGATCGCCGGCATCGACATCGCCGAGGCGGCCCGCCTTCCCCTCACCGGTCTCGTCTCCTTCCTCGAATCCGCCCGCACCCATCCGGCGACGACCGCGCTCTCCGTCGAACGCCACCAGGCTGCGCAGGCGCTCATCGACGCCCTCGTCAGCCAGCTGGGCACGATGATCGACCTCGGCCTCGGCTATCTCGAGGTCGCCCGCCCCACCTCGACGCTCTCGAGCGGTGAGCTCAAGCGCCTCCACCTGGCCACCCAGCTGCGCAGCGGCCTCTTCGGCGTCCTCTACGTGCTCGACGAACCCTCGGCCGGTCTCCATCCCGCCGACCTCGAGCTCCTCCTAGCCGCCCTCACGCGGCTCAAGGACGACGGCAACACCGTCTTCGTCGTCGAGCACAGTGCGCAGGTCGTCCGCGCCGCCGATTGGATCGTCGACCTCGGTCCCGGCGCCGGTCGGTACGGGGGTGAGGTGCTCTTCAACGGACCGTCGGCCGGTCTCGCCGAGGTGGTCGACTCGGTCACTGCCCGCTACCTCGGCGCGACGCCTCCGCTTCCACCGGGCGGGTCGGGGGCGCGGCAGCTCACCGATTGGGTCGAGCTCCACGACGTCACCGGGCACAACCTCACCGGCATCGACGTCCGGCTGCCGCTCCATGCGCTCTCGGCGATCACCGGAGTCTCGGGCTCTGGGAAGACCTCCGTGCTCACGGCCCTGGCCGATGCTGTCCGCGCCCACCTCGACTCGGCCGAAGTCGCCGCCGATGAGGAGCGCAATCCGGCCGCCGTCGAGATCGGGGACGAACTCGTCCACGGGGTGCCCGTGTGGGATCTCGGCAGCGATGAGCTGACGACGGCATCGACGTCCGGCCTCGATGCCCTCGACCGCATCATCGTCGTCGACCAGAAGCCGATCGGGCGGACCTCCCGGTCGACACCGGCCACCTACACCGGCCTCTTCGACGGCGTCCGCAGGCTCTTCGCGGCCCAGGCGGGGGCGAAGGAGCGCGGCTACGGCGTCGGTCGGTTCTCGTTCAACCAGCCGGAGGGACGGTGCCCGGTCTGCCTCGGTGACGGAGTCGTGAGCATCGAGCTCCTCTTCATGCCGACGGAGACGGCGCCGTGTCCCAAATGCCACGGCAAGCGCTACAACCCCGAGACCCTCGAGGTCACCTACCGGGATCGGACGATCGCCGATGTGCTCGCGATGACCGTCGATGAGGCCGCGGACTTCCTCGCCGAGGTGCCGGTGGCGGCAACGATCCTCACCCTGCTGCAGAACATCGGACTCGGCTACGTCAGCCTCGGGCAGAGCGCGCCGACCCTCTCCGGCGGGGAGGCGCAGCGGATCAAGCTCGTCTCCGAACTCCACCGGTCATCGCGCGGGCGCAGCCTCTACATCCTCGACGAGCCGACGACGGGTCTCCACCCGGCCGACATCGACATGCTCATCGGTCAGCTCCAGCGGCTCGTCGACGCCGGGAACACCGTCGTCATCGCCGATCACGATCTGCGCACGCTGAGCGTCGTCGACTGGATCGTCGACCTCGGCCCCGGGGCCGGCACGGACGGCGGGTCGATCGTCGCGACGGGAACCCCCGCGGACCTCGCCGCCCAGGGAGCCGACTCCACGGCCAACGGCGCCGGCCTCACCGCCGCTTACCTCGCAGCGGCCGGGGCCTCGGCGTAGAGCGCAGTGACGAGCGGTTCGAGTTCGGGCATCTCGCGAGCTTCGGCGAGGGTCTCCTCGAGCACCCGGTCATGCGTCGGGTGCGCGGCGAGGAGCAGCTTCTCCCCTGCCGGTGTGAGCTCGGTGTAGATGCCGCGCCGGTCATCGGCGCAGAGGATGCGGGTGAGCAGCCCCCGATCCTCGAGGCGAGTGACGAGCCGCGTCGTCGCGCTGCTCGAGAGCGCCGCCGCCCGGGCGAGCTGACTCATCCGCATATGCCACCCGTCCTGCCTGCTCAGGGCGTCGAGCACGGTGAATTCGACGACGGAGAGCTCGTGTTCGCGCTGCAGGCTCTTCTCGAGCCGGGTGTCGATGAGGCCGTGGAGCGCGGCCAGGGTGCGCCAGCCGCGGGCGCGGATCTCCACGGCGTCGTCCCTGATGCCCATGTGTTCCTCCTCGCAATCTCGGTCTTCCCATAATACACCACTTGCGCCGATAGAGCGCGTGTGCAAATATCTATGTCGATGCGTCTGCAACTACTGCACACGCCGCATATTGCACGAGCACCTCACAGATCATCGTTCCGAAAGGACACCTCATGCCACTCGCGCTCCTCGCACTCGCCATCGGCGGGTTCGGAATCGGACTCACGGAGTTCGTCATCATGGGCCTGCTGCCCGAGGTCGCCGCCGACTTCGCCGTCACGGAGACCGTCGCCGGCTACCTCATCTCCGGCTACGCCCTCGCCGTCGCGATCGGCGCCATCCTCATCACCGTCGCCCTGACCAGGGTCAACCGCAAGACCGCACTCATCGGCCTCATGGTCCTCTTCATCATCGGCAATGCGCTCTCCGCGCTCGCCCCGACCTACGAGATGATGATGATCGGGCGCATCGTCGCCGCGCTCTGCCATGGCGCGTTCTTCGGCATCGGCTCGGTCGTCGCCGCGGGACTCGTCGCCCCGAATCGGCAGGCCGCTGCCATCTCGATGATGTTCGCGGGCCTGACCAGCGCCAACGTCCTCGGTGTTCCCCTCGGCACGTTCCTCGGCCAGGCCGCCGGCTGGCGCTCGACCTTCTGGGCGATCGCGATCATCGGCATCATCGCCCTCATCGGCATCGTCACCCTCATCCCCAAGGACGCCGGGCGCGCGACCGGGACCGGCAGCATCCTCGGCGAGTTCCGGATCTTCCGCACACCGCAGGTGTGGGCCTCGATCCTGCTCACCGTCCTCGGCTACGGCGGCATGTTCGGCGCCTTCACCTACATGGCGTTCACCCTCACCGGCGTCTCCGGGTTCGCCGCCTCGACCGTGCCGTGGCTCCTCGTCCTCTTCGGCGTCGGACTCTTCATCGGCAACTTCCTCGGCGGGCGCGCTGCCGATCGCAACCTCGGTGCCACTCTGCTCACCCTGCTCATCGGTCTCGTCGTCATCCTCGCCGTGTTCTCGCAGGTCGCAGGCTCGCAGCCGGCGGCGATCATCGCGCTCTTCCTGATGGGCGGCTTCGGCTTCGCCACTGTGCCGCCGTTGCAGATGCGCATCATGAACCACTCGGGAACGGCGCAGACCCTCGGATCGGGTGCGAACATCGCCGCGTTCAACGTCGGCAATGCCTTCGGTGCCTGGGTCGGCGGGCTGACGATCGCCGCGGGCCTCGGCTACGCCTCCCCGCTCTGGGCCGGCGCGCTCGTCACCCTGGCCGGCCTCGTCGTCTTCGTCATCGCCGGGCTCTCCCGCGGCGGAGAGCTGCGCCGAGGCGGCCCGACCACCCGTGACGAGAAGACTCCGGAGACCGCTGAGACTCCGGCGACCGCGGGCTGAGGCCTCCTCACCATCCCACCCGGATCGCCTCGGCGGCGCTGAGGGCGAGTTCGACGGACACGCCGTCGATGCTCACCCCGATCGCCGAGGCGGCCGGGTTGACGGCTGTCACCTGGAGAACCGTGCCGAGCACGATGCCGCGGTCCTTCAGGTAGCGCAGCAGCTCGGGGGACCGATCGGAGACGCGAACGACGGTGACATCGCGACCGACGGTCACCTCGGCGAGCGAGAGATTCGGTGCGGCCGCGGTGTGACCGTCGGCATCGGGGATCGGATCACCGTGCGGGTCCCGGGTGGGACCGCCGAGGACGGCATCCATCCGCTCGAGCACGAGGTCGGAGACCGCATGCTCGAGCCGGTCGGCTTCGTCGTGGACCTGGTCCCAGCTCAGCCCGAGCTTCTCGACGAGGTAGGTCTCGACGATCCGGTGCCGACGGACGATCTCGACGGCGATCTCCTGCCCGGCAGGGGTGAGCGCGATCGCCCCGTAGGGCTCGTAGTCGAGGTAGCCGTCCTTCGCGAGCTTCTTGAGGTTCGCCGAAACCGTCGAGGCGGTCACGCCCAGCTGTTCGGCGAGGTCCGTCGTGGAGGGACGGCCTCCCGGCCATTCGTAGGCCTTCCAGATGAGGGTGACGTAGTCCTCGACCATGCGGGTGACTGCGGGACGTGGCACGTTGACCATTCTATGCATGAGGTTCCTACGCGCGCGGTCCCGTCGTCGCGCCCGCCTCGGCGGGGTCCGTCCTCTCCGCCGAGGCGCCCGTCAGCTGCGTCGTGCGGCGGAACGGGGCGGCAAGGGTCGGGATGATGTCCCTGCGATGGATGATGAGGAAGATGATCGCGAGGACGACCTGGATCGCCGAGAGCACGTAGCGTCCGGTCGTGTCGGTGACGAAGAACTGGACCCCGAAGAGCGCGGCGAGTCCGACCGCGGGAATCCAGTGGAAGCGCAGGGCCAGGATGATCGCGACGCCGAGGATGGTCTGCGTGGCCGTGAGCGTGAACTCCTCGACCTGCCGGGCATCGAGCGGCAGCATCGTGTCGCCGCCGCCGAGGAAATGGGCGACGGGCAGCGAGCCGACGAGCAGGCTCCACTGGTTGACCTTCGAGGCGATGAGCGTGGCGATCGCCGCACCGCCGAGCCCGCGGAGGGCGAACATCGCGGCGATGATGAACTCGGGTGACTCCGAGGCCAGCGGGGCGAGCCACTGGACGAGGAAGTAGGAGTCGATGCCGAGCGTCGATCCCGAGGCCACGAGCGCCTCGGCGAAGGGCTCAGCCGAGGTGAGGATGATCGCCGCGGAGACGATGAACATCGCCACGACGGTGATCCGGCGGGCCCGCGTCGGCATCGAGACGATGAGGGCTGCGGCGCCGACGAACTCCTCGTCGCTGTTGTCGGCACCCTGACCGGCCCGCCACAGGTAGAGGCCGAAGATGACGATGAGGCCGATGCCGAACCACAGCGGGATGCTGCCGATGAGCGGGATGATGAACGCGATGAGGGCGAGGATGACGAGGAAGCCGATGTCCATCCGGCTCTCACCGCTCAGCTGCAGGGCACGGTTGACCGGGCCGCCGGTGCGCTTCGAGACGCGGTAGGCGACGAGGAGGGCGATGATGACGACGAGCGGCCAGCCGAAGCCGAGGAGCAGGCGGTTCGACCCGGTCATGTTCGCGGCCGCGAAGTGGAGGTACTGCGGGTCCGAGCCCGACCGGTACGCGTAGTAGAGGTCGACGGCGTATTCGGGGAGGACGGCGATGAGGGCGAGGAGCGCGATCGCCAGCGCCCCGGCGATGTCCTTCTGCGCAGCCTCGGCGGCCCAGGCGAGGAGGAACGCGGCGGCGACGATCGCGGCGCCGAAGAGGACGAGCTCGACGACCGGGGCGATCTCGATGCCGGCGACGCGCACGACGACAGCGGGAGCCGCGATGAGCAGGCAGAGGATGATGCGACGGATGAGTGCAGGGGGCACGTGGACTCCTTCAACGTGCCGCAGCCGGGCAGGACCTCGGACGCGACAAGCGGCCGAAGGTCTCGTTCGCCTCACGTGCCCCATCTGAGTCGATGAGGTCCCTGCGAGGTGCCGCGCCGGGCGGTCCTCGTGACCGCCAGTGTGTCGACAGGGCTCAAGCCGGTGGTCTCCGGCGAGGAACTACTCCCCTTCGCCCTCCAGGCTCGTCCACGCGGGTTCGGTGTGTCTACGCACACCTGAGACTTGGGCATCCCACACAATTGCCGCAGTCCTCGTCTGCCCCGAGTTCGCGGGGCAGGCGAGGGCTGTCGCCGGTGCTCATGTGGCTCAGATCACCGATGCGGGGACGGTCGCGACGACGGCTGCCTGCTTACAAGTTGTCGTCGACGAGCGGAGCTTCGTCGCGGGTGACCTCCCGCTGGTCCTCGGGCTTCTGGATGAAGAACGCAAGGACGACGGGGACGAGCCCGATGATCGAGGCGAGCAGGAATGCGTTGTGGGCACCGGGGGCACCGGCCTCGGCGACGCTCTCACCGGCGGCCTGCCCGGTGTGCAGCGCCGAGGAGTAGATCGAGATGAGCAGTGCGGTGCCTGCCGCACCGGCCACCTGCTGCAGCGTGTTGAGCGCAGCCGAGCCGTGTGAGTACAGGTGCCGGTCGAGGGATCCCAATGACGCAGAGAAGAGCGGAGTGAACGATCCGGCCAGGCCGAGGGACATCCCGATCTGGATGAGGACGAGGACCCACACCGGCGTGCCGATGCCGACGTTCGAGTACGCGAACATCGCCGAGGCAATGAGGATCGTGCCGGGGATGAGCAGCGTCCGCGGACCCTTGGCGTCGTAGATCCGGCCCATCACCGGGCCGAGGAGGCCCATGAGGATCGACCCCGGCAGCAGGACGAGGCCCGACTGGGTCGCGCCGAGGCCGACGACGTTCTGCAGGTAGAGCGGCAGGAGGGAGAGCGTGCCGAACATCGAGAGCGCGACGACGGCCATGATGATGACCGAGAGGACGTAGTTGCGCGAGGTGAACACCCGCAGATCGAGCAGTGCCCGGTCTGCTCTGATGAGGACGAGCTGCCGCCACACGAAGAGGCCGAGGAAGACGAGGCCGCCGGCGATCGCCGCCCAGGCCAGACCCGTGCCCGCCGAGGCGCCGGCACCGGATTCGCCGCCGCCGAACTGGCTGAGGCCGAAGACGATCCCGCCGAAGGCGAACGCCGAGAGGATGATCGAGACGGCGTCGATCGGGGCATGGGTGGTCTCACCGAGGTTGGTCATCCACTTCGCACCGAGACCGAGGGCGATGAGGCCGATCGGAAGGACGATGCCGAAGAGCCAGCGCCAGCCCAGCGAGTCGAGGACGATGCCCGACATCGTCGGGCCGATGGCCGGAGCCAGGGAGATGACGAGGCTGACCCGTCCCATCATGCGGCCCCGCTGATGCGGCGGGACGACGTTCATCATCGTCGTCATCAGCAGCGGCATCATGATACCCGTGCCGCCGGCCTGAACGACGCGTCCGACGAGGAGCATCGGGAAGCCCTGCGAGAGCAGGCAGATGAGCGTGCCGAGACAGAAGAGGATCATCGCGGTGAGGAAGATCTGCCGCGTCGTGAAGCGCTGGAGGAGGAAGCCGGTGGTCGGGATGACGACGGCCATCGTGAGCATGAACGCACTCGTCAGCCACTGGCCGAGTTCCGGCGGGATGTGGAGCGAGCGGTTGAGTTCGGGGATCGCGATCGCCATCGTCGTCTCGTTGAGGATCGCGACGAAGGCGGCGACGAGAAGCAGCCAGATGACCCGCATCCCCGCGGGATCGATGACGTCCTCGCTCGAGGCTGAAGCTGGGGTGGTGTTCTTGTCGGACGACAAGTCAGGACTCCGATCGGACGTGGTGGTCGGTCCCCGCAGATGAGGCGGGATATCAGGCAGACACAGCACTCAACGGCGACGTCATTGCGCTTATTCCGGCTGCAGGAAGAATTGTCGCACAGTTCTCCTTCCCGGCCTCCAGCGTCGCATGCGGTGCTGACACGGAATCTTTCGCACTGCCTCGGCGTTGGCAGGATCATGACAGACAATGCGGAAACGGCGGACACGGCCAGCACGAATGCGGCGGGCCCCGACACAGCAGGCGCAGACACGACAGGCCCAGGCACGACAGCCGGGGACGTGGAGTTCGGCGTCGACACCTTCGGTTCGGTCACGGTGGCCGGAGACGGCACTCCGGTGACGCAGGCACAGGCGATTCGGGACCTCGTCGACGATGTGGTCCTCGCCGATGAGGTCGGACTCGACTTCTTCGGGGTCGGCGAGCACCACCGGCCCGACTTCGCCGTCTCGAGTCCGGAGATGGTGCTCTCAGCGGCTGCGGCGCGCACGACGAAGATCCAGCTCGGGTCGACGGTCACTGTGCTCAGCTCCGATGACCCGGTTCGCGTCTATGAGAGGTTCGCGACCCTCGATGCGGTGTCGAACGGGCGCGCGGAGATCGTCGCGGGACGCGGCTCGTTCATCGAGTCGTTTCCGCTCTTCGGCTACGACCTGAGCGACTACGAGGTGCTCTTCGAGGAGAAGCTCGAGCTGCTGGCGAAGCTGCTGCGGGACCAGCCGGTGACGTGGCAGGGGACGACACGCGCGCCGCTGTCGAACCAGCGGGTCTACCCGACCACCGAGAAGCCGATCCCCGCGTGGGTCGGGGTCGGCGGCAGCCCGGAGTCGGTCGTGCGCACCGCGAAGTACGGGTTCAATCTGTTCCTCGCGATCATCGGCGGCGAACCTGCACGGTTCGCCCCCTACATCGACCTCTTCAAGCGCGCGCAGGACGAGTACGGCGTGCCGCACCGGCCCGTGGCCGTCCACTCACCGGGTCTCGTCGCCGAGACCGACGAGGCAGCCCGCGAACTCGTCTACGACGGCTGGCTGAAGTCGCGGAAGAAGATCGGCCGTGAACGCGGCTGGCCGCCGCCGCAGCCGGGCGACTTCGAAGCGGAGATCGAGACCGGCTCCCTCTACGTCGGCTCCCCGGAGACCGTGGCGAAGAAGATCGCGACGACTGTGCGGGCCCTCGGCGTCAACCGCTTCGACCTCAAGTACGACCAGTCCGAGGTCACGCACGCCGTCCGGCAGACGTCGATCGGCCTCTACGGGGAATCGGTCGTCCCACTCGTCAAGGACATCCTCGCCGGCAGGTGACCGGGGCGGGAGCAGACGCGTCCCGAGCACGACGAAAGCCCAGAATCCGCGGATTCTGGGCCTTTGTCAACGAGTGCTGTCTCAATTGCTCTCGAGTGGAGGTAAGGGGACTCGAACCCCTAACCCTCTGCTTGCAAAGCAGATGCGCTACCAATTGCGCCATACCCCCAGGTGGGTAATCACCCTACACCGAGTCGGTGTGCTTTGACCATTCGGCCTGGGCACGCTGATTCGTGTGCCGCCACCGGAAGAACACCCCCAGCCCCACAAGGGTGAGACCGGAGAGAATCCACTTCTTCATGATCCTCCTCGAAAGGAAGTGGGCCTACCTGGACTTGAACCAGGGACCTCTTCGTTATCAGCGAAGCGCTCTAACCGCCTGAGCTATAGGCCCTTTTCGGGGTGAACCCGAAGTAAAAATATACCGAACGGCGCATCCCCTGCACAAATCCGCGCGCCGTGACACGCCTCACAGCGTGCCGGCGCGCGGATCCTGTGCGGCCGGACCGGTCAGCTCAGTCGTCGGTGAGCGTCAGATGGAAGCCGCCGGCGATGAGCGAGCCGATGTTGTAGACGAAGGCCGCAAGCGTCGAGAGCGCGGTCATGAGGACGATGTTGATGACCGCGATGATGAAGCCCGCGGCGACGACCCGGCCGAAGCCGAAGATGCCGATGATCCGCTCGGCCGACTCCGCGCCGGCGAGCTCCGTCATCGTCGCCTCGAGGCCGCTCATCACGCCGGTGGCCTGGAGGACGATCCAGAGGACGACGAACGCGACGATCGTCGCAATGCCGATGGCCACGGACATGAGGAAGGACATCTTCATGACCGACCACGGGTCGACGGCGGCGACGGTGAGGCGGACGGTCCGGGGACCCTTCCGCTTCTTCCCCTTGCCGTTGTCGACCATGTTCTTCACGCCCATCTTCACGCCGCCGGAGCTGGCGCGCACCGTGTTCGCGACGTTGCCCATCACCGAGGTGGACGGACCGCTGCCGGTCCCGCCCGCGGTCTGGGAGGCGGTCGACTGGGAGTCAGCGGTCTGTGTGCTCGCCGAGGTGGCCGGGGCGGTGGGTGCCGATCCCGTCGAGGGTGCGCGACCGGGCTTGGGTGAGGCCTTCGGGGCCGGCGGAGCGACGACCGTGGCCTTCTCCGTCGCCGGGGCGGCGGACTTCTCCGCCTTCGCCGACGTGCCGGTGCGCGGCGCAGCACCGCCGCGGCCGCTGTTCGACGATCCCGACGACCCCGAGGAACCGGAGCGCGCGGAGCCGGACGATCCGGACCCGGACGAGCCCGAGCCGGTCTCGCTCTTGCCGGAACCGGCGGTCAGTCGGGTCGAACCGCTCGATGTGCGGATGATCTTGCCGGGTCCTGACTGCTTGTTGTCGCTCACTCTTCCACATCCTCGCTGCCGGTCTCGGGGTCCAGACCTTCAGGTTCTGCGCCGGCGGTGTCGGCACCGTCGGTCGCCGCACCCTCGGGCTGGGCACCCTCGGTCTCGGGTGCCGCGGCCTGAGGAGCTGCGCCCTCGAGTGCCGGAACCTCGGCGTCGTCTTCGTCTTCCACTGCGGTTTCGGGTCCACGGGTTACTGCGATGATACGGTCATTTTTGCCCGGCTTCGCGAACACCACACCCATGGTGTTGCGTCCCTTCGCAGGAACCTCATCGATGTTCGACCGCACCACCTTACCGCGCTCCATGACGACGAGGACCTCTTCTCCCTCGTCGACGATGAGGCCTCCGACCAAGTCTCCGCGCTGCTCGGTGATCTTCGCAACTCGGATTCCCAGGCCGCCGCGACCCTGGACGCGGTACTCGTCGACCGGGGTGCGCTTGGCGTAGCCGCCTTCGGTGACGACGAAGACGTAGGTGCCGGGCTGGACGACGTCCATGGTGAGCAGCTCGTCGTCGTCCTTGAACTTCATGCCGGTGACACCGCCGGTGACGCGGCCGAGCGGGCGGATCGAGTCGTCGTCGGCAGCGAAGCGGATCGACATGCCCTTGCGGGAGATCATGAGGAGGTGGTCCTCGGATCCGACGATGCGGGCGGAGACGAGTTCGTCCGGCTCGCCCTTGTATTCGCGCAGGTTGATGGCGATGACGCCGCCGGTGCGGTTCGAGTCGTACTCGCTCAGGCGGGTCTTCTTGACGACACCGGACTTCGTCGCGAGGACGAGGAACTCGGCCTCGTCATAGTCGCGGATCGAGAGCACCTTCGCGATCGTCTCACCGGGCTGAAGTGCCAGGAGATTCGCAACGTGCTGTCCCTTGGAGTCCCGGGAACCCTCAGGGATCTCATAGGCTTTCGCGCGGTAGACGCGGCCGGTGTTCGTGAAGAAGAGGAGCCAGTTGTGCGTCGAGGTGACGAAGAACTGCTCGACGACGTCGTCGCCGCGCAGCTGCGCGCCCTTGATGCCCTTGCCCCCGCGGTGCTGGGCGCGGTAGAGGGTCGACTGGGTGCGCTTGGCGTAGCCGCCGCGCGTGATCGTCACGACGACCTCCTCCTCGGGGATGAGGTCCTCCATCGACACATCGCCGTCGAACCCGGCGAGGATCTTCGTGCGGCGGTCGTCGCCGAACCGGTCGACGACCTCGTCGAGCTCCTCGGAGACGATCTCGCGCTGGCGCGCAGGCGTCTCGAGGATGTGGTTGTACTCGGCGATGAGCGCCTCGATCTTCTCCGACTCCTCCTGGATCTTCAGCCGTTCGAGGGCCGCGAGGCGACGCAGCTGGAGGTCGAGGATGGCGTTGGCCTGCAGTTCGTCGACCTCGAGGAGCTCCATCAGCCCGGTGCGCGCCTCGTCCGAGGACGGGGAGCGGCGGATCAGGGCGATGACCTCGTCGAGGGCGTCGAGGGCCTTGAGGTAGCCGCGGAGGATGTGGGCGCGCTCCTCGGCCTTGCGCAGGCGGAACTTCGTCCGGCGGACGATGACCTCGATCTGGTGTTTGACCCACAGGCGCAGGAACGAGTCGAGCGAGAGGGTGCGCGGCACGTTGTCGACGAGCGCGAGCATGTTCGCGGAGAAGTTCTCCTGCAGCGAGGTGTGCTTGTAGAGGTTGTTGAGCACGACCTTCGCGACGGCGTCGCGCTTGAGGACGATGACGAGGCGCTGGCCGGTGCGGCCCGAGGACTCGTCGCGGAGGTCGGCGATGCCGGCGACCTTGCCGTCCTTGACGTACGAGGCGATCTTCGCCGCGAGCGTGTCGGGGTTGACCATGTAGGGCAGCTCGGTGACGACGAGGCACGTGCGGCCCTGGATCTCCTCGACCTCGACGACGGCGCGCTGGGTGATCGATCCGCGACCGGTCCGGTAAGCGTCCTCGATGCCCTTGTGGCCGAGGATCGTCGCACCGAGCGGGAAGTCGGGGCCCTTGACGATGCCGAGGAGGGCTTCGAGCGCCTCCTCCTTCGTCGCCTCGGGGTGGGAGAGGAGCCACTGGGCACCGGCGGCGAGTTCGCGGAGGTTGTGCGGCGGGATGTTCGTCGCCATGCCCACTGCGATGCCCGCCGAACCGTTGGCGAGCAGGTTGGGGAACCGGGAGGGCAGGACGACGGGTTCGAGGCTGCGGCCGTCGTAGTTCGGCTGGAAGTCGACGGTGTCCTCGTCGATGTCGCGGACCATCTCCATGGCCAGCGGCGCGAGCTTGCACTCCGTGTACCGGGGGGCTGCGGCCCCGTCGTCGCCGGGTGAGCCGAAGTTGCCCTGTCCGGCGATGAGCGGGTAGCGCATCGTCCACGGCTGGACGAGGCGGACGAGGGCGTCGTAGATCGCGGAGTCGCCGTGCGGGTGGTACTGGCCCATGACGTCGCCGACGACGCGGGCGCACTTGGAGAAGTTGCGGTCGGGGCGGTACCCGCCGTCGTACATCGCGTAGAGGACTCGACGGTGGACGGGCTTGAGTCCGTCGCTGACGTCGGGCAGCGCGCGCCCGACGATGACGCTCATCGCATAGTCGAGGTACGACTTCTGCATCTCGAGGTTGAGATCGACCTGTTCGACGCGGTTGATCTCGGTGGGGGTTTCAAAATCGTCAGCCAATGTGGGCTCTTCCCTTGTGTCGTGACCGTTCTTCCGGCCTCGGTGCCCTCTCCCTCAGCGGGAGCGGCGCTCCCGTCCGTGAAGGCGCGGGATCCGTGGCGAACGGCGGCGGATGGAATGTGCGCGGCGGTCAAGCGGATTCGGCGCCGAGGCGGGGCATCCGGATCCGCATGCCGGCTCAGATGTCGAGGAAGCGGACGTCCTTCGCGTTCTCCTGGATGAAGCGGCGACGGGAGTCGACGTCGTCGCCCATGAGGACGGTGAAGATCTCGTCGGCGACGATCCCGTCGTCGAGGGTGACCTGCCGGAGCAGGCGCGTGTCGGGATCCATCGTCGTCTCCCACAGCTCTTCGTAGTTCATCTCGCCGAGGCCCTTGTAGCGCTGGATCGCCTGTTCCTTGGGCAGGCGCTTGCCCTCGGCCTTGCCGGTGGCCAGCAGCGCGTCGCGCTCCTTGTCCGTGTAGGCGAACTGGTAGGGCGCGTTCGACCACTTGATCTTGTAGAGCGGCGGCATCGCGAGATAGACGTAGCCGTGTTCGATGAGCGGCTTCATGTACCGGAAGATCAGGGTGAGCAGCAGTGTCGTGATGTGCTGGCCGTCGACGTCGGCGTCGGCCATCAGGATGATCTTGTGGTACCGGAGCTTGTCGAGGTCGAACTCCTCGCCGATGCCGGTGCCGAAGGCGGTGATCATCGCCTGGACCTCGTTGTTGCCGAGCGCCCGGTCGAGCCTGGCCTTCTCGACGTTGAGGATCTTGCCGCGCAGCGGCAGGATCGCCTGCGTGAACGGGTTGCGTCCCTGCACAGCGGAACCACCGGCGGAGTCGCCCTCGACGATGAAGACCTCGGAGATGTTCGGGTCCTTCGACTGGCAGTCCTTGAGCTTGCCGGGCATGCCGGAGGACTCGAGGAGGCCCTTGCGGCGGGTCGCCTCACGGGCCTTGCGGGCCGCCAGCCGGGCCTGCGAGGCCTGCAGCGCCTTGCGCACGACGTCCTTGGCCTGGGCGGGGTTCGACTCGAGCCAGTGTCCGAGTTCGTCGCGGACGACGCGCTGGACGAAGCCCTTGACCTCGGAGTTGCCGAGCTTCGTCTTCGTCTGTCCCTCGAACTGCGGGTCGCCGACCTTGACGGAGATCACGGCGGTGAGGCCTTCGCGGATGTCGTCGCCGGTGAGGTTGGGGTCCTTCTCCCGCAGCAGTTTCTGCTCGCGCGCGTAGCCGTTGATGAGCGAGGTCAGCGCGGTGCGGAAGCCCTCCTCGTGGGTGCCGCCCTCGTGCGTGTTGATGACGTTGGCGTAGGTGTGGACGGACTCGCTGAAGGCCGTCGTCCACTGCATCGCGATCTCCAGGGAGAGCGTCTCCGCGGCCTCCTCGGCTTCGAAGACGATGATGTCGGGGTTGATGAGGTCGACCTTCTTCGCCGAATTGAGGTATTCGACGTAGTCGAGCAGACCGTGATCGTACTGGTAGGTGACCTCGCGCGGCTTCGCGTCGGTCTCCTCGTCCTCGTCGATCTGGACGTTGTCGTCGTCGACCTGAGCGTGGCGTTCGTCGATCAGCCTGATCTTCAGACCCTTGTTGAGGAAGGCCATCTGCTGGAACCTGGCACGCAGGTACTCGTACGAGAAGTCGGTGGTCTCGAAGATCTCCGCATCGGGCCAGAACGTCACGATCGTGCCGGTCTTGTCCGTCGGTTCCCCGCGCTGCAGCTCGCCGGTGGGCACGCCGCGGCGGAAGTCCATCGTCCAGTGGTAGCCGTCGCGGAGGACCTCGACGTCGAGGCGCTCGGACAGGGCGTTGACGACGGTCGACCCGACGCCGTGGAGGCCGCCGGCGACCGCGTAGCCGCCGCCGCCGAACTTGCCGCCGGCGTGGAGGATCGTGAGGATGACCTCGACGGTGGGCTTGTGCTCGGTCGGGTGCATCGCCACCGGCATTCCGCGGCCGTTGTCGGCCACGCGGACGCCGCCGTCGGCGAGGATCGTCACGTCGATGTCGTCGGCGTACCCGGCCATCGCCTCGTCGACGGAGTTGTCGACGATCTCCTGCACGAGGTGGTGGAGTCCGCGCTCCGAGGTCGACCCGATGTACATGCCAGGGCGTTTGCGGACCGCTTCGAGACCTTCAAGTACCGTGATGTCCCCGGCGTCGTAATGGGGCTGTTCCTCGGTCGTCATGTGACTCCTCGTACAAATGGACGTTATCAGCTCATTATTCTACCGCGCGCAGCTGACAAATGCCCGCAAGCGGCACAGAAACGTCCATATCGGGATTTTCGACCCGGCAGACGTACCCCCGGACGCAGACGGGTCCGGTTATCGCCGCTACAGGCCTTCTGCTGATTCTGCCGACTTCGCCGATTTCCCTCTATCCGAAGGTGTCGCGCGGACCGCGGCCGCGCACGCTGCGGCGGCCCTTCTTGAATGTCCGTCCGGCCGGACCGCGGATCTCGAGTTCGGTGATCGTCGAGGATCCGAGTCCCGCCTCGAGGGCCCGGAGGATCGTCGGACGCAGCACCCGCAGCTGGGTGGCCCACGTCGTCGAGTCCGCGGCGATGACGAGCAGCGGCGGAGAGAAGTCGACGGGGGTGCAGTGGCGGGCGACCTGTTCGCCGACGAGGTCGGGCCAGCGCCCGAGCACCTTGCCGATGTCGATCGACGACGACCAGCCGCGGGAGCTGATGAGTCCGCCGAGGACCGAGGAGATCGCCGTGGGATCGCGACGGTCCTTGCCCGCCGAGGTGTAGGTGACCTCCGCGCGGACGCGCGAGCGACGGCGGCTGCGGACGAATCTCGCCTCGGTCGCCTCCATCCGCCGCACCCGGTCGAGGGCTTCAAGAGCGGCGACCGGGGTCGCCTCGTCGCGGCTGATGCCGCTCATGAGGCGGGCCCCTCATCCGTGCCGTCGGTCCCGAGCAGCGTCGACTGGTCGATCCGCGCGCCGTCGAGGCCCGCGGGCAGGTCGGCGTCGACGGCGGCGGTGACGAGGACCTGCTCGGCGGCGGTGATCCGCGCGGCCAGCCGGTTGCGCCGCCCGGTGTCGAGTTCGGCGAAGACGTCGTCGAGGACGAGGATCGGCTGCTCGGCGGTCGATCCCGCATCCGCGCTGAGGAGATCCCAGCCGGCGAGCTGCATCGCCAGCGCGAGCGACCACGTCTCACCGTGGGAGGCGTACCCCTTCGCCGGATGCGAGCCGATCATCAGGGAGAGGTCGTCGCGTCCGGGCCCGTGGAGGGTCAGCCCGCGGTCGATCTCCGTCGTCCGGCGCCTCTCGAGGGCACCGAGGAGGAGTTCGCGGGCCTCACTCGCCGAGGTGGTCTGCGAGTAGTCGATGCGCGAGTCGTAGCGTGCGCTCACCCCCTGCCGTTCGAGACGGGCATCGGCGGCGATGTAGGCGAAGTTCTCCTTGAGCGGGTCGACAATGTCGGCGAGCACCCGCTGCCGGCCGAAGACGAGTTCGGCGGCCGCCTCGGCGTAGGCCATGTTCCAGATGTCGAGGGTCGCCTCGAGCCCGGGATCGCGGTCCTCGCGGAGGCGTTTGAGGAGGGCGTTGCGCTGTTTGAGGGCGCGCTCGAAGTCCGTGATCACCGAGGCGAAGCGCGGATTGCGGGCGACGACGAGGGTGTCGATCCACGACCGGCGCTCGGCCGGTTCGCCGCGCACGAGGGCGAGGTCCTCGGGTGCGAAGACGACGGCGGAGACGAGTCCGAGGATCTCCCTGATCTTCACCGGCGAGCGGTTGACCCGCGCGCGGTTGGCGCCTTTGGCCTGGATGGAGACTTCGACGGCGGCATGCCGCGCCCCGCGGTTGACGAGAGCGGAGACGGTCGCCGAACTCGCCTCTTCGTTGACCAGTGGGGCATCGAACGCCACCCGGTGGGAGCGCAGATGCGCGAGATACCCGATCGCCTCGACGATGTTCGTCTTGCCGGTGCCGTTGTCGGCGACGAAGGTGGTGACTCCGGGCCCGAACTCGAGGTCGAGCTCAGGATATGACCGGTAGTTGCGCAGCGAGAGTCGGGATATCCACATTCAGATGCGCGTGGGCATGAGCAGATAGCGATACGACTCATCGGCCGAGGAGTCGAGGTCCTTCTGCCCGGAGATGATGACGGGCTTCATCGGCTGGGTGAAGGAGAAGTTGACGTAGGGGCTCTCGATCGCCGCGAGCCCCTCGGCGATGTAGTGCGGATTGAAGCCGACGGTGATCGGCTCGCCCTGGAGCACGGCTTCGACGGCCTCGGAGGCCTGCGCGTCGTCGCCGGTGCCGGCGTGGAGGGTGAGCATGCCGTCGCTGACCTCGAAGCGCAGCGGAGTGTTGCGCTCGGCGACGAGGGAGACGCGACGCACGGCTTCGCGCAGCACCGCGGTCTCGACGATCGCGTGGATCGGCACCGAGTCGGGGAAGAGCGAGCGGACCTTCGGGTACTCGCCCTCGACGAGCAGCGAGGTCGTCACCCGTCCTGCCGAGGTGAACGAGATGAGGTCCTTGCCGGCGTCCGTGCTCAGGCCGATCGTGACGTCCCCGCCGAGGGACTTCGAGACATCGGAGAGCGTGCGACCGCGCAGCAGCGCGACGGCGGAGACGTCAGGGCGACCCGGGTTCCACGTGAATTCGCGGACGGCGAGGCGGTAGCGGTCGGTGGCCAGCAGGGTGACCTTCTCACCTTCGATCTCGACGCGGACGCTGGTGAGGATCGGGAGGGTGTCGTCCTTCGACGTGGCGATCGTGACCTGCGAGACGGCGTTCTGGAATTCGCCGGCGGACACGGTTCCCGAATCGTCGGGGACCTGCGGCAGCGACGGGTATTCGGCCACGGGCATCGTCATCAGCGAGAAGCGGGAGGAACCGCACGTGACGTCGACCTTCGACCCGACCTGTTCGAGGGTGACCTCCTGGTTGGGCAGGGCCTTGGAGATGTCGGCGAGGAGCCGACCGGAGACGAGCACGGTGCCCGGGGAGACGACGTCGGCGGAGATCTCGACCCGGGAGGAGACTTCGTAGTCGAAGACGGCCAGGCGCACCGTGCCGCCGGTCTCGGCGGTGATGAGGATGCCGGTGAGGACGGGAGCGGAGGGCCGATTGGGGAGGGTCTTGGTCGCCCAGGTCACGGCGTCGGCGAGGACGTCACGATTGACTTTGAACTTCAGAGGGGTTGCTTCGGCGTTCACTTCACTCCTTCGGGAAATCACCCGATGTGCTCGCGACTGTGGCTTGACGGTGCTCGGAAAACTGTACACAGCCTAACCGATGATCCGATACCCGAGCGTGGTCGTCACGGCTGCCCGGACGATCGCCGAGGTGGCGGTCCGATCCGTGGATCTCGGATCCGAGAATCGTCTTCGAGGCGATGTTCGAATAGTCCTCAGCCTCCGGAGTGACCGCACGGTAGCCGAGCCGTCCGCCGAGCGCAGTCGATGGCGTCCGCCCTCCTATCCCCTTGAGTTGATACAGCAGAAGTATCAGCACCTGTGGAATCTGTGGATGACGGTCGGGCAGGTGCCGGAGATCAGGGGATCGCCGCCTCGGTGAGGGTGTGGATCGCCTGTGCACCGCAGGACGACCGGTCGGGGAGGCCTGGGTAAGCACAGACGTGTAGTTCACAGCGGTCCACGTGCTCCACGGCCTCCGTCCCCAGGGTTATCCCCATTGTGATCGGATTGTCCCCAGACTTATCCACAGGTGTGCATAGCGTCTTCTATAGGCGGTGCTGTTGTTTGATGCGGTTTGTGAGTTCGGTGACTTGGGTGTAGACGGCCCGTCGCTCGGCCATCTGCGTTCGAATCTTCTTGTTCGCATGCATGACCGTCGTGTGGTCGCGGCCGCCGAAGGCCTGGCCGATCTTCGGCAGCGACAGATCCGTGAGCTCCCGGCACAGGTACATCGCGATCTGCCGTGCCGTCGTCAGCGTCCGGGAGCGCGAGGTGCCGCAGAGGTCGTCGAGGGTGAGGCTGAAGTAGGCGGCAGTCTGGCCCATGATGTCGGCTGCGGTGATCGCCGGGGTGTCGTCCTGGGTGATGAAGTCCTTGAGCACCGTTTCGGCCAGGGAGACGTCGACCTGCTGATCGTTGAGGTTGGCGAAGGCGGTGACCCGGATGAGAGCGCCCTCGAGTTCGCGGATGTTCGACGAGACCCGGGAGGCGATGTACTCGAGCACCTCGTCGGGGACGTCGAGCTGCTCGCCGGCGGCCTTGCGGCGCAGAATCGCGAAGCGGGTCTCCATGTCCGGGGGCTGGACGTCGGTGAGCAGGCCCCATTCGAAGCGCGAGCGCAGCCGCTCCTCGAAGCCCTTGAGCATCTTCGGCGGCTGGTCGGAGGTGATGACGACCTGCTTGGCCTCGTTGTGCAGAGCGTTGAAGGTGTGGAAGAACTCCTCGACGGTGGCGTCCTTGCCCTGGAGGAACTGGATGTCGTCGATCATGAGGATGTCGACCTCGCGGTACCGCCGCTGGAAGGCGGGACGGAGCGCGTTCGACGTCCGTGACGAGCCGATCGTGTTGATGAAGTCGTTGACGAACTCCTCACTCGAGACGTACTTGACGCGGATCTCGGGGAAGAGCTGCGTCGCGTAGAACCCGATCGCGTGGAGGAGGTGGGTCTTGCCGAGTCCGGAGTCCCCGTAGATGAAGAGCGGGTTGTACGCCTTCGCCGGTGCCTCGGCGACGGCGAAGGCGGCGGCATGGGCGAAGCGGTTCGAGGCGCCGATGACGAACGTGTCGAACGTGTACTTCGGGTTGAGCTGGGAGACCCCGGGAACGTCGACGGGCGGGGTCGGGGCAGCGGTCGCCTCGGCGATCTCCGCTTCCCGGATCCCGGTCTCACCCGGTGCCGCCTCGGGGCGGGGGGCGACGGTCTCAGGT